>ONTD01000096.1 GCA_900320675.1 uncultured bacterium | reverse complement strand
CGACTTGATGACTTAAAAGCTTCAAGATCCGAAATAAAACAATCTATACCGGAACACAAAGACAGATACAAAGAAATGAAAAAAGATGAAATAAAAAAAGAAAAATAGAATAACTTATACGGTAAATACTTAATGTTTCTTTACCAATAGGTTTACAATTAAATTCAAATAAAGTAATATATATTTATAGACAGTATTGTCAAAAAAGAGAACGGGACACCCCGTTCTTTTTTAATTAATGTAGGTAAGAGAAAGGCACGGTAAGAGAATGAAACAGGATATCAACAGATATGAAGTTTTGGAAAAAATCACTCCGTTAATAGAAAATACCGCTATGCGTTTTGGATACATACCTATAGAAATAGAATTTGTAAAAGAAAATCACAGATGGTTTTTGAGAATATATTTATATTCTTCGGAAAAAGATGTAACTTTAGACGATTGTGAAAAAGTTACAAGAAGTTTAAGCGATTTTTTAGATGAACTCATTCCTGTAAAGTATTATCTTGAAGTCTCTTCTCCGGGATTAGAGAGGAAATTCAAATCCGACAAAGAATTTGTAATATTTAAAGGAAGACGTGTTTCTATAAAACTTAAAGAACCTTTAGAAGGTGAAACCGAAAAAATTTTTAAAGGTGAAATTGTAGATTTTAATGAAACGGACGGTTTAACGTTCTTCCGTTTTGACGACGGACAGGAATTGGTTATTCCGAGAAACAACATACAATCAGCGAAATTATATATCGATTAAAAAGACGTTAAGACATTAAGACGATAAGACGTTAAGTTCATTAAAAGAAAGGTTAATACATGTATTATAAAGATATGGAAGTATGGAAATATTCAAGACAACTTGTAGTTGACATTTATAAGCTTGTCGAGAGATTACCAAAAGATGAGATGTTTGGACTATCCTCTCAGATAAAACGATCGGTTATTTCAATTCCATCAAATATTGCCGAGGGGTGTAGCAGATATTCGGATAAAGATACCTCTAAATTTATTGATATTGCAATAGGCTCAATTGCTGAATTGGATACGCAATTAATATTGGCAGAAGATTTAGGCTTTATAATTTATGATAAAACAATGTCAGATAATATAAGCAAAATTAATGCACTATTAAAAGGTTTAAAAAAATATACACAAAATTCTATAAACGATAAGAACTTAACGTCTTAACGTCTTAACGTCTTATCGTCTTATCGTCTTATGTATATGAAATATTTAATTAGCAAATATAATAATAAAAAGGAGAAAAAATTATGATTAAAATTGGCGGCGGAAATTTAAATGAAGCCTTAGAAGAACTTGAAAGAGAACGCGGAATATCCAAAGACGTTCTTGTAAGTTCATTATGTGATGCGATGGTTGCAGCATACAAAAAACATATGAGAAATAAAGAAGCAACTAATATTGAAGCAATTCTTGATGAACAATCCGGTGAAATCGGTGTATTCAGTACAAAAGTTGTAGTCAAAGACGTTGAAGATGATGAAACCCAAATTTCATTAGATGAAGCAAAAGAAATTGACGAAGATGTTGAAGAAGGCGACGAAGTTAAATTGGAAGTTACTCCTGAACAATTCGGACGTATTGCTGCCCAAGCTGCAAAACAAGTTCTTACTCAAAGAATTCGTGAAGCTGAAAGAAATCTCGTTTTAAATGAATTTTTGGATAAAAAAGGTACTCTTACTACAGGTATTATCCAACGTGTAGAAAACAGAAACGTTATTGTTAATATCGGAAAGACTGATGCAATTATGCCTCAAAAAGAACAAATTCCGGGAGAATACTATAAACCGGGTAACAGAATCAGAGTATTTGTTCTTAACGTAAAAGAAACAACAAGACTTCCTCAAGTTATCGTTTCTCATGCTCACGCTGAAATCGTTAGAGAATTATTTGAACTTGAAGTACCTGAAATCGAAGACGGTATCGTTGAAATTAAATCAATCTCTCGTGAAGCCGGCTACAGAACAAAAATTGCAGTATGGTCAAACGATCCTGAGGTTGATAGCGTAGGAGCTTGTATCGGACCTCGCGGCAGCAGAATTCAAACAATTGTTTCAGAATTGAAGAACGAAAAAATTGATATCGTCAGATACTCTGAAGATCCGGTTGAATACATTGTTAACGCATTATCTCCGGCAAGAGTTGTGTCCGTTGATATTATGGCTGATGAAGAAGGTGCTCATGAAGCAATGGTTGTTGTTCCTGATGATCAACTTTCACTTGCTATCGGTCGTGAAGGTCAAAATGTAAGACTTGCTCATAAGCTTACCGGCTGGAAGATTGATATCAAGAGTGTTACTCAGATGGAAAAAGCTGAAGCAGCTCATACTTATGAAGAACCGGAAGAAGTAGTTGAAGACGATTTTGAACAAGAAGATGAACTTCAACAGGAAATTGAAGAAGAGATGAATCAGCAAGCAATTGATGAAGAAGATATTCAAGAAGAAGTCGCAGCTGAAGATGAAACTTCTTCTGAAGAAGAATAACCATAATAAAATTTGTTGCTATAAATATGTACCGGAATCTGATAATCAGGTTCCGGTTTTTTTAATAAATAAGTAAGTTTTTAATACAATAAAAACGGACATCTTTCGATGTCCGGTATTTCATTTCTGAAACAAAAAGGATTTACATTAACTATAAGTCTTTAATATTCAATACCCTGTCTTGCCATTACACCTATATCAAAGTAGTGTTTAATAGGTTTCATTTCTGTAACAAGATGAGCCATTGCCTTCAATTCAGGATGTGCATATCTGCCCGTAAGAACTATTTCAAGATTTTCCGGTTTGTGCAAAAGTGCATCTTTCACTTCGCTAACCTTTATCATATTCATTGCGGTACAAATATTGATTTCGTCCAATATTATTAATTGGTATTCACCGGAATTTATAGCTTTCTTAGCATATTCCCAACCGCGTTTAGCTTCTTTGTAATCATCCATACAAACATTGTGAGAATAGCAAACCCTATCCATTCCGAATTGTACAACATCTAAGTTTGGCAAAAACTTTGAAGATGAAATAATTTCTCCGTAAGAAGTTGCACTATCACCCTTTGTAAATTGAATAATAAGCACTTTCCATCCATGACCTAACGCACGCAAAGCCAAACCCAATGCTGCTGTAGTTTTGCCTTTTCCGTCCCCTGTATAGATTTGAATGTAACCATGCTCTAACACTTCTGATTTCCTCCTACATAAATAGAACTATCTCTCATTTCCCATTTTAAACGATTTTTAAAATTATTTTAATCGTTCCAAGGATTGATTCCCCTAATCTTAAGACCGAGCTGCCAATCAGAAAGCAACAACCCCGCCTCCCAAGATTTCTGTATATCTATCATAATTCTAAAATAAAAAAATGAAACACGTTTTTTACGTTTCATGCCAATCTTTTTACAATAAGTTTTGTTAACTTCTCGAATAAATAGTACAGATAACACTTTTAAGTATTTTTTTATATTCGAAAAAAATTTACAATTAATTTCTTAATAAACTTTCACAAACTCTTGCACAACCCGAAAGTAGTCTTTAACAAACAATCCTAGCCATTTTCAAATGTTAAGAAATTTTTAAAATTACTATAATTCTACTAAGAAATTTAATTCGGCTAACTTTCACCGGATTACAAATTTTTAACATATAAAAATTTCAATAATTAAATTGAAAAATATTAAATTTACGACATATTTGGACGCAAAGTTTAGTTTAATGATATACTAATTCAAACAAAGGAGTAAGCTATGGAAGATAAACCGAGATATTCGCGAATTTCAGATATACTGGATTTGGCTATATTTATGTCCTCTAAAGTTCAGGGAATTACTATTAGCAACATAATGGAAAGGTACAATGTGTCCCGCAGAACCGCTGAGCGTATGCGGGATAGTTTAACTTGTATTTTTCCTCAAATTGACGAAAT
>ONTD01000093.1 GCA_900320675.1 uncultured bacterium | reverse complement strand
AGTTATCGAAAGATGAATTATTGTTTATGCCGAATTATGAGAAGTTAAAAATTCTGTTGCAAAGATACAGGGTGAGGACAAAAGAGCTTTTGCCCGCCAAGGATAAGTATAGAGTGGAAGAGGTAAGGCAGACATACTTATCAGAACTGGAAGGTATAAAAGCCGGATATGAAAAGAAGGAAGATGAACCTTTACCGGAGCCGCGATATACATTTATGGAAAGAATTTTTTCTATAAAAAACAGTCCTGATAAAAAAAGAAAAGTTATATGCCTAATGGGTTTAAAGCTAAAAGTTAGAAGGGGATTGTAAGTTGAAAAAAATAATACATTATTTTTATGACAATATAAATATATGGAAAAAAGGGACTTCTTCGACTTTCAGAATGTGCTACAAGTCGTGGTTAAAATTTTGCCCTGATTACGAAATAAAATTATGGCATGACAAAATGCCGGAGTTTAAGGAGATGCTCAAAGAGTCCAGATTTTTGCGAGAGTGTTATAGCAGGAAAATGTGGGCATTTGTTGCTGATTATGTAAGATATTATGCTCTGTATAATTACGGCGGAATATATTTAGATACTGATGTAGAATTGCTTAAAAATTTTGATGAGTATTTGGATAATCCATTTTTCTGCAGTATAGAAGGGGATATTTTGAATGGTAAAAACATTCCGGAGCCGGCGGTAATGGGGGGAGAACAAGGTCATCCGGTGTTTAAGTCCGTATTAGATTTATATAATTCGGATGAAATATTTAAAATAGATTATTTTATAGCAAATATTATACTTAGCAAGGTTTTAGCTAAGATTACAAATTTTTCAAAGATTAGTTATAACGAAGGGTACGATGAACCGGCTTCAAAATATTATGATGACAAAGTTTGGACCAAAGTGATTAAGGATATCAATGTGTACAAGAATCAACAAGTATACAAAGATGAAAAAAATAATATATATATATACCCGAGTGAATATTTCTGTCCGACTTGGGTATCATTCGGCCCGGATGCATTTACGGATAAGACAGTCGCTATTCATTGGAATCAAAGTTCTTGGTGGAAAGATAATACTTCTAATAAGATGAAAGAAATTCAATCATTGAGGTATAACAGTAAAATAAGACGTTATGCGTATATGAATAACAGGAGAGTCGCAAGGTGGCTAACTTGCTTGATCCCAATAAAATCAAAACGTAGAAAAATGCGGGCAAAATTAGAAAGAGAGCTAGGAATATGAATATGATAAATGTATGTTTTATTACGGATGAAAAATATGTAATTCCAACGATTACTGCAATTCAATCAATAAAGCAAAACTTAAAAAGTAAAGCTAATATATATATTCTGTCTGAATATCTAAGTTTAGATACTATAAAAATTTTTGATAGTTTAGCTAGTTCAAAGTTAAAAATTATACATAAAAAAATAGAAAATAATCCTTGTAATAATATAAATACCTCACATAATTATGTTTCCAAAACAGCAATGATAAAATTTTTGTTGCCGCAAATTTTTGCAGATATAGACAAAATTTTGTATCTTGACGGTGATATGATTGTTCAAAGAGAGATAGAATATTTATTTGATACTGATATTTCAAATAAGTATGCTGCAGTTGTTACTGATATGTTATGGACATACAAGCATAAACATCATATAGATTTAAATTTAAATACTTATTTTAATTCAGGAATGATGTTATTAAATTTAAATCAAATGAGAAAAGATGATATAACGCAAAAATTAATATATAACAAAGAACATGAAAAATATCATTATTTTATGGATCAGGATGCGTTAAATATTTCATTTAATAACAATATAGTTAACTTACCTTTAAAATATAATTTTTTATTGCTCAATTTTACGTTGAAAGAAATGGCGAATTTTTATAAAACAGATATAAAAGAGATGTCTGAAATCATAAAATCTCCGGCTATAGTACATTTTGCGGGTGATCTAAAACCTTGGAGTACGATTGAAGCTCCAAAATTTGATTTGTGGTTTTCGTATTTTAAGAGACTTCCTAACTCAAAATTAAAACAAGAAACGATGAAAAAGCTTAAATCTCAGCTGAAACAGAAAAAACGTAGTGCCGAAAAAGAAATGTTAAAAAGAATTTTTTCCGTTACAAATTCTAAAGATAAGAAACATAAAATTATTTCGATGTTGGGACTCAAAATAAAGTTTAGAAGGAGTAAATAAATGCCTAAAGTTAGTATTATTATACCGACTTACAATGTGGAAGAATACTTGGATGAATGTATGAATTCAATCCTAAACCAGACACTAAAGGATATAGAGATAATATGTGTAGATGATGGTTCAAAGGATAATTCCGGACAAATGCTCGATAAGTATGCCGCAAATGATAGCAGAATAATAGTAATTCACAAAGAAAATGGCGGTTACGGAAAAGCTATGAATATAGGTATGGACAGAGCTACCGGAGAATATATCGGTATTGTTGAACCTGATGATTTTATAAAAGCGGAGATGTTTGAGATTTTGTATGAAACTGCAAAGTCAAATGATTTGGATTTAGTAAAGTCAGATTATTGCAGATTTGTCAGAACCAAAAGCGGGGAATTAAAAATTACACCGGAAATTTTAGATATAAGTGGTGAATACTATAACAGAGTGATTGATCTGACGAATGAAATTGAACCTTATAAGTTTCCTATGAATACTTGGTCGGGTATTTATAAAGCAGATTTTTTAAATAAGTATAAAATTCGTCATAATGAAACTCCGGGAGCAAGTTATCAAGATAACGGTTTTTGGTTTCAGACATTTATATATGCAAAACGCGCTATGTTTTTAAATAAAATTTTCTATTTAAACAGAAGGGATAATCCTAATTCTTCTGTAAAAAATCCGGCAAAAGTTTTTTGCATGAAGGAAGAATATGATTATATACGTTCTTTGCTGGCTAAAGATGCTAAATTACTAAATAAATTTTTGGGTATATACCATTATAAAAAGTGTGAAAACTATCTTTTTACCTTTCGACGGGTTGATATTAAATTTAAAAAAATGTTTTTGAAAGTATTTAATAGAGAATTTAAAGAAGCCTATAAAAAGGGGGAAATAGATGAAACTCTTTTTAGAACTCGGCCGTCAATGTTGGATGAGCTTCATATGGTAGTTAAAAAGCCTATGAAATTTTACAGAAATAAGTTGAATAGGTTATCGTTATTTGAAAAAATATTTTCAATAAAAAATCAGGATATACATAAAGTAGTCAGGTTCTTTGGTTTGAAGCTCAAAATCAAAAGTCGTAAACTTATTGAAATGAAAAAACTGAATAATATTGAATTAAGTCTCAAAAGGATGAATAAAAAACTGGTATCAATTCAGGATTGTGTTAGTCAGTATAGGAATGAAATGTTTTGTTTGTTTCAAAAAAATGACATACAAATCCGTGACGTTGTGCAAAATTTTGAGGAAGAATTAGAACTAAAAAATCAGGAGGTAACGCGAGAATTAGAACTATTAAAAAATAAAATAATGCCTATATATAACAGTTATAATATTAAGCATATAAATAAAGAAAAAATCTCTTCGGAAATGGAAAATTTTGATGTGTACGGTATAAATACGGAGCCGAGATCTTCGAAAATAATTGTATCATTAACCTCATATCCTGACAGAATGTACGATTTGCATTACAGTATATATTCATTGTTAAAACAATCTTTAAAACCCGATGCGGTAATCTTGTACCTTACAAAAAGTCAGTTTCCAAATGGAGAAAAAGATATTCCGCAGAAAATATTAAATATGAAAAATTATGGATTAACTATAAAATGGTATGAAAATAATATAAAATCATACACCAAGTTAATTCCGGCATTAATTGATTTTCCGGATGATATAATTGTAACTGCGGATGACGATATTTATTATTCCGTTGACTGGCTTAAAAATCTATATGAAGAGTATCTTCAAAGTGATAAGTCTACTATAATTGCAAATCGTTGCCATAAAATTACTTTTTCCCAAGATGGCAAAGTCCTTCCGTACCGCAAATGGAACAGTTGTGTAGAGGATGCGAGTATGGATTTTAAGAATTTTCTTACGGGTGTTGGTGGTGTCTTATATCCACCTAATAGCTTGTACAAAGATGTTATAAGGGAAGATATATTTCAAAAATTATGTCCAAATGCTGATGATGTATGGTTTTGGAGTATGGCAGTATTAAATAATACTAGGATAAAAGTTCCGGTAAATCCATATAATTTGGTGTATGTCAATATAGAAAGAGAAGTCGGTTTAAATGGTGAAAGAACGCTTTCTTCGAAAAATTGCGGTCTAAATGAAAATGATTTACAGTTAAGTGTTCTATTAGATTATTATCCCGATATATTAAATATTCTAAAAAATAATTCACAAGAAATTATATTAACAAAACAAAACTAGCACGGATAAGTGTTAGTTATCACACTGTATGCGGGGGTGAATGCTCCCGCTTTTCTTTTATTCCGGCATGATTATTTTATAAACTTTTGGCTTATTGCATTCATTTATTTATTGGGGTAAACTGGAAATGTAAATTTTTACAGTGTGATTTAAACTTTAAAGGGCTATTATGAATAAAGAGAGTGGGATACCTGTGGTATCTGTTATTGTACCCGTGTACAACGTAGAGGAATATCTGTCGACTTGTTTGGACAGTATCATAAACCAGACCTTAAAGGAAATTGAAATAATCTGCATAAACGATGGTTCAACGGATGGTTCTTTGGCGATATTAGAAGAATATGCGAAAAAAGATAACAGAATAAAAATTATAAATAAAAAGAACCAAGGTGTTGGCAAAGTTCGTAACATAGGGATAAAGATTGCAAGAGGCAAATTTGTTTGTTTTATAGATTCTGATGACAAATACCCTGAAAATGACGTATTGGAAACTTTATATTCAAAAGCAACCGAAAATAAGGTGTTAATATGCGGCGGAGAATTCGGGTATTTTACAAATCAAACTCCGAACGTTGATGCAACCCGATGTGATAAAGGTTTTGAGGGGTATTGGTTTGAATCTGACGGGATGATTAATTATCGGGATTATCAGTTTGATTACGGATATCATAGATTTTTATATGACAGAGACATGCTTTTAAAAAACAGAATATTTTATCCTTCATATAAAAGATTTCAAGATCCTCCGTTTTTTGTACGAGCAATGCTATGTGCGGGAGAATTTTATGCGGTGCGGAAGTATACTTACGGTTACAGATGCCAGCACAGAAAAGTTAAATGGACGCAAGAGAAGGTTCTGGACTTATTTAGGGGGATAAGAGAAGATTTAAGGTTAGCGAAGAAAAATAAGTTGGAAAAATTATCCGAATATAGTTATTTGAGATTAAGGCAGCATTTTAGGCATAATCCGACAATAAGAGAAAATATAAATTGGAAGTCATTATTGGTTTTGAATGAGCTACCGAAATATAATCCTAAAATAAGCGAATATATTTCAGAAAACAGACTGACTATATGGGAAGATAATTTAAAACCGTATTTAAAATCAAAATTTTATATACGTAACATAGGTTGCCATAAGGTATTGTGTGTATTTGGGGTAAAGTTGAAAATAAAATTAAAAAAGCTTGTTGAGCGGCAAAGGTATAAATACCTTGAAAGCAGGATAAATAATATGGAAAAAGAGTTATCAGAGTTGAAGGAGAGAGTGAATGCCGAAAGTTAGTGTAATAATACCTGTATATAATGTAGAGAACTATTTAAGAGAATGCTTGGACAGTGTCGTAAACCAAACATTAAAAGATATAGAGATAATCTGTGTAGATGACGGTTCAACAGACAGTTCTTTAGAAATATTAAAAGAATATGCCGCAAAGGATGAGCGAATAATTATTATTCAGCAGGAGAATAAAGCTGCCGGAGCAGCAAGAAATACCGGACTTAATACTGCATCCGGAGAATACGTATATTTTGTAGATGCTGATGATTGGCTTAGTGTAGATTGTTTGGAGAAAACATATAACAAAATCTCTGCTAATAATGCTGATGTGTGTATTGTAAATATGCATCATTATAATGATTTAACTAAAGAGTTTACAGGTTATCAATACTATGACACTTCAAACTATAACGTTGATGAAAACGGAATATATACGTATAAGGATTTTAAGCATTATTTATTTAAGAGGTTTTATGTATTCACAAAAATGTATAATCGGGAATATTTGGTATCAACAGGTATAAAATTTCCGGAAAATGTCTATTATGAGGATGTTTTATTTCACATAAATTCCGTAATTTCTGCTAATAAGGTAGTATTCTTGTTTGATAAGGTGTATTTTTACAGAAGCCGTCGTCAAGATTCTTTCATGAATATGATAAATATAAGTGAAAAATACCTAAATGATATTTTTAAATATATAGATGATACAAAATCTTTGCTTGAGGGAAAAGGGATTTTTGAGGAACTGGAATATGAGTATTATATATTTTTAACGGAGCAGTTGGCATTTCACGCAAACAGGTTAAAATCAAATGTTGCAAATGCTTTAAGAAACAAATGCAGAAATTATTTTGACAAAATATCTATGAATGGTGTGTTAGAAAAATATCCGGATTTATTGCCGAAATACAAAACTATATTCCCAAAAATCAGTGTAATAATCCCAGTGTACAATGTAGAGAAATATTTAAGAAAGTGTTTGGATAGTGTCGTAAATCAAACCTTAAAAGAAATAGAAATAATTTGT
>ONTD01000159.1 GCA_900320675.1 uncultured bacterium | reverse complement strand
ATTACCAAATTCAACGAGTAACAATAATTCATTTGTAGTAAAACACCGCTACTCAGACTCCGATACGATAGGCTATAAGCTTCTTGAACCGTCTATTGCTACGTTAGAACACGTTAAGCCAAAATCTCAGGGTGGAGCGGACGAAATATGGAATTGGGTGCTTGCCTGCAAAGCAGATAATAATGAAAGAGGCTCTATCCCTCAATACTTATATATGAATAAATGGAATCTCAAAAATCCGCAGGTATTTTTTAACGATATAATAAAACTGTCAAATGAAGAACATCTTATAAATCCAAACGATATTGAAGGAATGGCAAAATCAGTATCAACGGAAGGTCATTTAAAAATTAATACATCAAAATTGAAAAAATAAAACTATGAAAATACTATCACTAACAGGAATAAAATTTAATACAAATTATACCAAGGATAATGTGCGAAACAGTAATGTAAAATCCGCCGGCACTCCTTGTACTATCAAGCTAAAAGAGCCGATACAAAAAGATACGGTAAGTTTTGGGGCAAAAATTCCGAGTATAGTTACCCCAACAATGGAAGATCTGATTAAAAGAACAAAAGCGGTAGATGTATTGAGGTTTAATGTTCTTCGACTGGCAAGGTACGATGTTCCTTGTCCTGTATGCGGACATGTTATGCTTGATGTTGATAAATTTAATGCGTTTGAAGAAAAAATAATGAACTCCAAGGATTCAAAAGAAATTTTGAACAATATAGGTGAATTAAAAAAATATCTTCATTCTGTTGAAACAAAAATATTTTCAATAATGAGAGCCGATAATGCACGATATCCCGAAAGAACCTTGCTTGAAATGTTAAAAATAAGACTGCCGCAGTCAGAAACAAAAATTGTTCAACAACAAACAAAGATATTTTCGAACATAGGGCTTCTCAGCAGAGAGCTGCCGGAAACGGAACGAATCCAAGTGCAAGATTTACTGAGTGAGACATTTTCCAGAGTCTTGGACCCGAGAGAAACTTCAAGATTTAGCAGGCGTATATTTATTGATAAATTAAAATTCTCATTTATTCCTAAGCAAGAAATTATTAACTTAAGATCAAACTACGAACAGGAATTTTTAGCGCAATACAAACCTAAATCCGCATTGAAAAACCTAATGAATTCCATAAAGTTAAAAAGTAGTATGGAAAACTATATAGATGAACGACTCCGCTTAAATGTTAACAAACGTATTCTGACTTATGCTCAGGAAAAAATTATGTCAGAAGCCGTAACACTTCCTGCTGCATACAATAACGTAGATGCTTTTATCGTAAAATATGCAAAAAGGAACTATAAAGGTGCTGATCCTAATAAAAAAATTGCTCTTAGAATGTTGAGTAATTCTCTTGCTACTGTAGAACACATAAAACCTCAATCAAAAAGAGGTGCTACAGAGCCAAAAAATCTTGGATTGGAATGTGCATGCGATAATAACAGGAGAGGTTCAGCAACAATCATTGAACAAATTATAGAAAATAAGTTTATGCCTGTGCATTATAAGCATTATATGAAAAGATTATGCCAGCTGCACTTGAATAACATAGTCGAAAAAAGTTATATTACTCAGCAAAACAAAACATATAGGACAGAGTCTCGCGGCATATTGGATGCGGATTTACAAGAATTGAGAAGGCATAACCATAAGAAAAAATACAATAAAAATGACGGAATAACCCCGACTATAAAAGAACGAAGATTGGCAAGAAAAAATAAACTTAAGAACAAAAAGAACAAAAAAGTTGACAAATAAAAACAGACTGCTTAAATATTAAGCAGTCTGTTTTTCATGTAAAAACGACTATTGCAACTGAGCCTTTTCTTCTTCGCTCACACCTTTTATAGTCAGATTAACTCTGCCTTTGTCGTCAATTTTAATAACTTTAACAATGACTTCGTCCCCGACATTTAAGTGTGGTTCAATAGTTTCAATTCTTTCGTTGCAAACTTGCGAAATATGAACCATTCCGTCTTTTCCCGGAGCCAGTTCAACAAATGCTCCGATAGGAATAATTCTTACTACTTTACCTTTTACGACCATTCCCGGTTCAGGTTTGAACGTAAGTTCTTTAATCATTCTCTTAGCAATTTCAGCGCCTTCCTGATCGTTAGATGTAATTGTAACGATACCTGTATCTTGAATATCAATTTCCGCACCTGAAGCATCTATAATAGCTCTGATTTGTTTGCCGCCAGGTCCGATTACTGTTCCGATATCTTCAACCGGAATAGTCATTGTAGAAATTGAAGGAGCAAACGGTGATAAATGATCAGCAGGTTTTGTAATAACTTTTCTCATTTCACCCAAAATGTGCAATCTTCCTTCTTTTGCTTGAGCTAATGCTCGTCTTAATGTATCGTTTGCGATACCTTTAGCTTTCATATCCATTTGAAGAGCAGTGATACCGTCATCATTACCTGTAACTTTAAAGTCCATATCACCCAAGAAGTCTTCAATACCTTGGATATCGGTTAATACAACAGGTTCTCTGCCGGGTTCTGTAATCATACCCATAGCGACACCGCCTATCATACATTTAACCGGAACACCAGCATTCATTAAGGCCATTGAAGATCCGCAAGTTGAACCCATCGAAGTTGAACCGTTAGATTCAAGTACATCCGATGTAACACGGATTGTATATCCGAATTCTTCTTGGCTTGGAAGTGCCGGTACATTAGCTCTTTCTGCTAAATTACCATGACCGACTTCACGTCTTCCGGGACCTCTGAGAGGTTTTACTTCCCCTACTGAAAATCCGGGAAAGATATATTTATGCATATATGTTTTTTCAGTTTCAGGATCTACTCCGTCTAATTCTTGTTTCATTGCAGGTCCTGCTAAGGTTGCAACTGACAGAATTTGAGTTTGACCTCTTGTAAATACAGCTGAACCGTGAGCACGTGGGATAACCCCAACTTCGCACCAAATAGGACGAACTTCGGTTGGTTTTCTGCCGTCAGCACGAACTCCTTCGTCAAGAATCATTGCACGCATAATGTGTTTTTCCGCATTTTTAAATTCTTCTGCAACAAAATCAATTCCGGTTTCTTCAATAATTTGTTTAATGTAATGATCCTCAGGAAGAGCTTCAACTTTTTCCTTAACAAGTTTTTTAGCTTCTTCTAATTTATTTTGTCTGTATTCTCTGTCAAAGTTGTGGTATGCATCAAAAATCATATCGTGAGCAACTTCTTCGATGATATTTTTAAGCTCTGTTGTATCGTAAGGATTAACAAATTCTTCTTTTACAACTCCGCATTGTTTTGCAAATTCAACCTGTGCATCACATTGTTTTCTGATTTCAACTTGTGCAAATTCAACTGCGTTCATAATATCGTCTTCCGTAACGAATTTACAGCCGGCTTCAACCATAATTACTGAATCATGAGTACCTGCAACTACGATATCCAAATCTGACTTATCAGCTTGTTGGTGAGTAGGGTTTGCAATCATATTGCCATTTTCGTCTTTAGAAACCCTGACTGCACCGATAGGTCCTTCAAAAGGCGCTCCTGAAAGCATCAACGCACAAGATGCACCTAACATAGCCAATGTATCAGGTTGGTTTTGTTGATCGTAACTGAATAATTGAGCTACGATTTGTATATCATTTCTGTATCCCTTAGGGAATAGCGGTCTTATAGGTCTGTCAATCAAACGTGAAATAAGGATTGCCTTATCGCTTGCTTTTCCTTCAGAACGGTTGTACCCGCCCGGAATACGTCCGATTGATGACATTCTTTCTTCATAATCAATTAACAATGGGAAGAAATCAATCCCAACTCTTGGTTCTTTTGAAACAACACAGTGCACAAATAACATTGTATCGCCGCAACGAACAGTAACAGAGCCATTAGTGGAATTTGCATACTTCCCGGTTTCAACGGTAACAGTTTTACCGCCGATTTCAATTTCAAACTTCTTAGTTTCCGGTATTGTCATAATTTTCCTTTCCTGTAAGAGTTTCAACTCTTACCTAATAGTTATACACTTCTTCTTTCATTTTAAATTATATTATAAACAATATGAAAAGTAAACTTGACTGGCGAATTTATTCTTTGTATCCTTAGTTTAAGGATTATATGATTAGGGGGTAAAATATGAATGATAACAACGCTATGAAGAAATTTTCAACCGCACAGTTTTTAAATTTCTGCTTAGGATTTTTCGGGTTGCAATTTGCATGGCAGATGAGAATTATCCTTTCAGGGCCTGTAACAGAAAGTTTGGGAGCTTCCCCGTTTTTATACGGCTTAATTTGGCTTGCAGGACCTTTTACGGGTATGGTAGTTCAGCCGCTTGTAGGCGCAATGAGCGATAAAACCGTATCTCCGTTTGGACGCCGCAGACCTTATTTATTGGGCGGTGCAATAATTGCGGCATTGGCGTTGTGGATATTCCCTAATTCCGGTTCTATTGCAAATGTTTTACAAAATGCTGCAGGGATTACCCTTCATCCGCTGACAGGGCTTCTAATTGCAGCAATTATGATATGGGTTATTGATGCGTGTATTAATATTGCGCAAGGACCTTACAGAGCGTTAATTCCGGACGTTGTTCCGCAAGAACAACATTCACTTGCAAATTCATATATAAGCCTTGCTATAGGATTAGGTTCCGTTGTAGCAGCAGCTACTGCTCCGTTTTTAAAATGGGCTTTCAATTATCAGATGTCTATACCGGCACAGTTTATAATGGCGGCTTTGGCGTTTACGCTTGCAATGATTTGGACGTGTATTACCATAAAAGAAAAATCTACAAAGCGTGTTGATGCTGCGGATGATAATAATTCAAAAATAGAAAATGTATCATTTTGGCAATCATTAAAAGATTTCTTTGCACTTTCGCCGGAAGTCGGAAAGATTTGCTGGATGCAGTTTTTTACCTGGATAGGAACGATGTGTATGATGATATTTTTTACTCAATACGCTGTTCATACCGTGTTCGGTGTTCCTGACATGACATCAGCAGATGCCGTAACTCAACAGATATATAATGATGCTACTTTAAGGGGGACTAATTTCTCTTCAATATGTTTTGCAATATTTAATTTAGTATGTTTTTTGGTGGCAATTCCAATCGGAATTTTATCAGCAAAATTCGGAAATAAAAAAGTTCATATTATATCAATTTTATCAATGATAGCTGCGTATTTGGGTATGGGATTATCGCATAATCTGTATGTAGTTGCGGCTATGATGGGCTTGGCAGGCATTGGTTGGGCAAGTATATGTGCCCTACCGTTTGCAATGTTATCACAGTTTATAAAAAAAGGAACAGAAGGTTCCGTTATGGGTATATTTAATATATTTATAGCAGGACCTCAAGTATTTGTATGCACTTTAGTTGCATGGATAATTTCAAAATGCAGCTTTACCGCAGCCGATAACCTTGTTAACTACCACTGGGAATACTCCTTTTATATAGGTGCGTTAACCTTATTATTAGCCGCAATTGTTGCCGGAAAGGTTAAAGAAATCAGTGGAGACAAGTAATCAAAAAAAGATATTACTGGCATACCCAAAATCTCAGGATTTGGACAGAGAAGACAGTTCTCAAAGACCGCTTGAAAAAGAATTTCATCAAGATGCAAATATTCCCCCGATTGACTTGATGTATCTGGCAGCAGTCGCAGAAAAAGCAGGATTTGAAGCTAAAATTGCCGATTATAATTATGAGGGTTCAATAGAGAAGGATTTGTTGGAATTTAGGCCGGATTATCTTCTTATAAATGTTACAACCCCGACGTTTAAGGCTGATATAGAAGTTCTTTCCAAGGCAAAATTGGTGCTGCCGAATATAATAACAATTGCAAAGGGTGCCACGTTTTTAAACCACGCACTTGATACTATGTATTTTGCCAAAGACCTTGATTTTATCTTGTATGGCGAGCCTGAAGAAACGTTTAGGGAGCTGATAATTGGAGTTGCACCGTATAGAATAGCCGGTCTGTATTACAGAGATGATTTGAGAATAAAATTTACCGGAGCAAGACCTTTTTTGAAGGATTTGGACAGTTTACCTTTTCCGGCAAGACATTTGATTGATAATTCATTGTATAAATTGCCGTATACGGAAGAGTATTACACAACCATACAAATTTCAAGAGGCTGTCCATATCATTGTTTTGATTGCCTTGCAACGCCTGTTTCCGGTCCGGAATTCAGAACTCGTTCGGCAAAAGATGTTATTGATGAAATAAAGGAATGTGTTGAAAAATACAATATACGTAATTTTCTGTTTCTTACAGATACTCTTAATCCGGACAAAAAGTGGCTTAAAGAGTTTTGCGATTTAATTATTGAAAATGCTCTGCATATTAATTGGTATGCCAAAATGAGACCGGACAGTATTGATGAGAATGTGACTCAGATTATGGCTATTTCAGGTTGTAAGATGATAGAACTGGAAACAGGAAGCGGTTCCCAAGAGATTTTAGATAGGACAGGCAGAAATTTTACTATTGATGATGTAAGATTAGCAATTAAAATTTTTAAGAAATACGGTATAATGGTAAAAAACATATTTTTGATAGGACTACCGTGGGATAGTGAAGATACACTGGAAGATACGGTTGATTTTGCATCTGAGCTGGATAGCGATTATGCCGAATTTTATGTGGCGCCGCCGTTTCCCGGAACAAAATTTTATAAATACGCTCAGGACAATAATTTAATAAATTCAAATACATCTTTTAAAAAAGCTTACATTGCTCCGACAGTTGCAACACATCATTTATCAGCCGCTAAGGTAGGTTTATACAGAAAACAGGCGTATAAAAAATTTTATTTGAGATTTGGTTATATCTTGAAAAAATTACTGAAAATGTCCTCTAGAATTGAACTTATTAATTTTATCAAGTATGAACTAAATATTTTACTTTGGAAATAATAAAATTTATATATGATTTTTTATAAATAAATTTAAAATTATATATATATATTAATATTTCTTAACTAATATACCATAGTATATATATTTACTTGACATTCGGGTTGATGATGTATAATAGAGTAGTGGATGGGAGACACAGAATAGCTTTAAGTACATCTTCAACATTAATTTTTGTTAAGTTTTAGGGATTTTTAGCAAAAAAAATTTAAAGAAATGGCAATTTTTTGTATTGATTTTTCTTTATATATATAGAAGGTCTCTCTAGGGTGTTTTATGAATAGTGTAAAAGTACAAAATCTAATATTGACTTCGCACGGAGTGAAACCGCAAACGGTTAAACCAAAAACCGGCGGTTATGCAACACAAAGCACACCGGCTCAAAGTGTTTCTTTTCAAGGTGGTTCAAGCAGCATCTCAAAACGCGGCTGGTTTTTCTTGAGAAACCTTTCAGATTACATGAAAGATGCCAGCGAAATCACTAATGCAATTATTGCCGCTATCGGTACCGGAATTATTGCACCTGCAATTATACTTGTCAGTCCGGGAAAAGGCGATAAGGAAGACAAAGACAAGAAATTCTTCCAAGCAATAAGACAGCCATTATCAGCAGGTCTTGCTCTGGCATTTCAGTTACCGATGACAAAATTTATTACCAGAGGAATTGATTCACTTGCTTATAAATACAAATGGAATATGTTTAATGATGAGGTTCTTGGTGAATTAATTCCGGATAAAAAATATCTTCAAAAAGGAATTTCAAAGGAGACATTGCAGGCTTGGGAAGCAAAATTTGAAGATACTTCAAATGGTAAATCCTTAAAGCAGCAGCTTGAAGATCAAATAAGAAATAACTACAAAGAAGGCGAAATAGAACTTAGTGACGAACAGCTTGCAAAACAAGTAGAAAAGAAAAAAGGCAAGTTCCTAAGAGAAAAGATTGTCGAAGAACAACGCAACAAATTAATAGAAGCTAAAGCTGAAGAACTTAAAACTAAAATTTCGCAGATTAAAGATTCCGATTTAGTAACAGATGATTACCGAAATCTTGCAAAACAGAAATATAGCAGTGCATATAGTCAAATTGAGAAAGATGCAAAATTATCTTGGTTTGATAAAACTATCAGAATGATGGGATTTAGCAATAAAAAGACTAAAAATTTAGAAAAGCTTCAAAAAGAATGGGCAACTCAACATGGCTTAGATATATTGAAAAACGAAGCTGAAAGTCAGAAATTGTTTAGTGATCCGATGGAAAAATTAAAACGCTTTATTGAAAATAAAGATAAAGATGCTCAAAAGATATTCAAAGGCAAGAAATACTGGTTCTCACTGCTTGTTAACTTGTTTATGGTAAGTGCAAGTTGTTACGCTCTGAACTGGGCTCACCCGAGACTTAAAGAATTGATAGACAAATGCAAAAACAACGATAACAATCAACAAAATCAGCAGATTAATGCTGATAAGAAAGTTGAGGTGAAATAATGCAAGTCGGAGCAAAACTTTGGAATAGCATGGTGAACTTATCACCGACCGGAAAAATTGCAACTTCCCTTATACTTAAAGACGCAGTCGGTTGTTATTTGTACGTAAGTCAGGCGAGAAGTAACAAAAAAATGAATCCTCAGCAAAGGGCTGATGTTGCAAACTATGACCTTGCTAACGGGATTATTAATATCGGACTTCAATTGTTAGCTGTTAAACCTATTGAAACAGTAATGAAAAAATTTGTTGATGCAAAATTTATGAAGCATTTCTTTACCAACTTAGACGAAAGATTAAAAGATACAAATAACAAGAGCGTGATGAAGTTATTAAAGCATAAAGCCGGTTTAACCGAAGGTGCGGTTGCCCTGTTATCTGTAATAATTTGCCAATACTTTATTAAACGCGGTATTTCACCGTTCTTCTCAGTACCGGTTGGTGATAAATCAAAAGAAATCGGATTAATCAAGCCGAAATTATATCCGGGAGAAACATTTGAGCGTAAAAATATGAACGAAGTTGCTCAGGCAAATAATGCCGAAGAAGATGAAGATATCTATCCGAACTTCACAAGCCAAAGCGCATCTGATTTATTGCATAAATATAGCCACATTCAGGCTGCAACTTCTCCTGATCCTCAAGATACCTTCCAAAAATCATAAATAATTAACTTACATCAGTAAAAACTTTCGCCAAAATATAACGGCGGAAGTTTTTTTAATTATTAACATTTGTAAAAAAAAATTATAAAATACTAAACTTTTAACGAAATGTGCCGATTACATTATTGTAATGAGTTTACTAATATAGGAAATGAAAAGTGACAGAAACAGGCGCATCATTCAACAGACCATATAAACCGTTCGGGTTTAATATAAAGGTTCCGGAAATCGGGGAGCATACAATAAAGCTCGCCGAAGGCACTTTAACAGGAATTGTTGCATCTCCTGTTGAACCTCTGTTTAACTTTCTCGAGGAAAATGAACAAGTTTTTAACGGAGATATTAACTTCGAGATGAATAAAATCTTCGCACAGAATTTTACGATAGGTTCGGCAATGCGAATGGAAGATGAAAAAATTAACGGCATGCCGCCATCGTTTGATATGCATTTTTAAAAGAACACTAACTTACTTACTACCTACACTTATAAAATTAAAGCCTCAATAAATATGAGGCTCTTTTTATATGTTAATTTTTGCATTGTCTATTTGAAATCAACAACACGTTCCGTGCCGTCTTGATTATTCAAAAAGAGTTTACCTTCACCTGTTTTTGTATCCACTGTAAATTTTGTTCCGTCATTTGCCGTCATTTCAGTATTATAATACAAATTATTCGGTCCGGCCGTACGTTTTACAGATATGACTTGCTTACCTGTCTTTCTATCAAATAACTCAAAGTTATGAAAACTTCTTTCTTCCGGATCTATAGAGATTTTTTCCGTTATGTTTCCTGTTTTCATATCTTTAAACTCAATAGAATCAAGGTGATGAATTCCGATACCACGTCCTAAATCATTATATCTTTCAGGAATAAACGAAACTTCAACAGATGTGCCTTCCGGATTTTGAGGAATTTCTTTTACTGATATAAGTCCGCCTTTTTCACCTTCTTCAAATGTATAGATAACTTTTGAAGAATTCGGACGCATTTCTTCAATCGTATTCCCTACAACTTTGTAGCTGCCTTTGTATCCGGAATTTTCATTTCTTATTAAAGTGTTAAAAGCTTTTACAAAATCATTTTTGTATCTGTGATAACCTGATAATATATTATTGATAATCGGATACTGGTCATTTATGTTTCTTATTTGTTCTTCCACAGAATTATCCAAGTCTTTTATAAATAAATTTATACGTTTCATCGGAGTGAAACTTCCGTCTTTTAAGCCTTCGATTATATCAAAATTATCCATAAATTTTGTAATATAAGCTTTATCCATCAAAGGATACTTATAATTTTTTGCCTGCTTAATAATATCCGGAATGAATTCTGACTCTGCGACATCGACTCTTGCAACGTTATCAAGGACTTCTGAATCATCCCAAGGTCCCATATTTATAATTTCTGTATTTTTTTTAGGTTCGGATACAATTTCATTTGCTAAATTAACTTTTTCTTCTTTGCCGGATATTACAGAAGGTTCCTTTGGTGAAAGGACTTCCGGATTAGGTTTTGTTGCACCTGACGGGGCTTCTGTCGGTTTTACATCCGCGTTTTTTGCTGCCTGTGCAGCTAAACGTTTTGCATTACCGTGTTTTACTGCAAGAATACCGATTATCACTGTAGCTAAAGCAGTTGCGCCAAGAGCATACGGTGTTCTTTTATCATGTCTTAATTTATCAAATGTTGATTGTTTTTCGCTATCCTCTTTTATTTGCTTGTTATCTTCCGATTTCGCAGTATTTAATTCTTCTGCACGAAACGGAATGAAAGAAATTTTAGATATCTTCATTTTTGTCTCCTTACTCCATAAAGAGTAAATCTTCTAAATAAAAATTTTTGCTAGCAAAAAGAAAAAATTTCACAACTTTTTACTTTTTTATTTTCAAAGCGGCATCTATTAATCCCTTGAATAGAGGGTGCGGTCTATCCGGTCTTGATTTAAATTCCGGATGGAATTGAACCGCTACAAACCATTTGAGTTTTGGTAGTTCAACTATTTCGGATAGCATTCCGTCAGGAGACATGCCGGAAAAGACTAATCCGGCATCAGATAACGGCTTTATGTATTCCGTATTAACTTCATATCTGTGGCGATGACGTTCTGAGATAACATCTTGACCGTACGCTTTATGAGCAACAGAACCTTTTTTCAGGACACAATCGTAAGCCCCCAGTCTCATTGTACCGCCGTATCCTTGAACATTTTTTTGTTCAAGCATCATATCTATAACCGGATGTGCCGGATGCTCATCAAATTCTTTGGAATTTGCATCCTTCAATCCCAATACATTTCTGGCATATTCAATTACTGCACACTGCATACCTAAACAGAGTCCTAAGAAAGGCAGGTCATTTTCTCTTGCATATTTTATTACATTAAGTTTTCCTTCTATCCCTCTTGCGCCGAATCCGCCCGGAACAACAACAGCTTGAACGTCTTTCATCAAGTCCTTGCACATTTTCCAATCCACGCATTCCTCAGAATTAATCCATTTTATATCAACCTTAACTCCGTCAGAGTAGCCGGCATGTTTTAAGGATTCCACAACGGATATATAAGCATCTGAAAGCTTTGTATATTTGCCGGCAATCGCAACCGTTATTGTGCCTTTTGGATTTTTTATATTTTCCACGAGCCTTTTCCACGCAGATAAATCCGGAGTCCGATCTTCCATTTGGAGCATTTTTAATACAACACCAGCCATATTTTGTTCTTCTAATGCCAGAGGAACCTCATAAATACTCTTCATATCCCGACACTCTAATACGGCATCCTTTGGAACCGAGCAAAACAGAGCAAGTTTTTCTCTTTCTGTTTTCGGAATAGGTTTTGAAGTACGACAAACCAATACTTCCGGTTGAATACCATAACTTCTCAACACATTAACGCTATGTTGGGACGGCTTTGTTTTTAATTCACCCGATGTCGGCAAATATGGGAGCAAAGTACAATGTATTGATATTGCATTACCTATGCCAACTTCTGATTTAAACTGTCTTATTGCTTCAATAAATGGTAAGCTTTCGATATCTCCTATGGTTCCGCCAATTTCAATAAGTTGAAAATCGGGTTTAAATTGCTTTGTAGCCCCTAATATTCTTGATTTAATTTCATTCGTTATGTGAGGAATTACTTGAACTGTTCCGCCCAAATAATCACCTTTACGTTCCTTTTGAATAACATGCTGATATACGCTTCCGGAAGTTACGTTATTATATTTACCAAGATTTGTATCGGTAAATCTTTCATAATGACCTAAATCCAAGTCCGTCTCGGCTCCGTCATCGGTAACAAAAACTTCGCCGTGTTGGAACGGACTCATTGTTCCCGGATCAACATTTATGTATGGATCACATTTTTGATTGATTACAGAAAATCCTCTTGCCCTTAACAATCTTCCTAAAGATGCGGCAACAATACCCTTCCCTAATGAACTTACAACACCACCTGTTATAAAAATATACTTTGTCATACCTACCCCTTCTGATTTAAATACTATATTGCCGCATAAACTTAATTAATTTTAGGAACCTTAAAAAATCCGTTTTCCTCTTCCGGCGCATTTGCCATTAATTCTTCTTTTGTTTGTTCGTAAACAACTTTATCTTCTCTCATTACATTAACAAAATCAATAACTTGCGTCATAGGTTTCACATTTGAAGTGTCAACTTCATTCATTTGATCAACGTATTTTAAAACGTCTCCCAACTGTTTTGTATAAAGTTCTTTTTCTTCTTCCGTTAATTCTAATCTTGCTAATTTTGCTACATGCTCTACATCTTTTATAGTAATCATTATTAATTCTCCCGACATATTTACAAACTATTACTTATGATAGCACGAAATAAATAATTAAACTTAAAATATTACGTAAACTTAATTATTTTACAAAAATACTGTGAAGTGTTAGAGTATTGGTGTATAGGAGTGTTTTGGATGATGTTAAAAGATGAAACGCTTGAGAAAAAACTTGACGAGCTTGTAGATAACTACAAAAATTGTGAAGACGAAAAGAAAAAGCGAGCTCTCCATCTTGAAATTGTTGAACTGGGGATGGAACTTGTGAAAAAGCTTGCAAAACCTATTTCGTTGCAAGTTTCTACTCCTATTGAAGATTTGGTGCAAATTGGGGCCGTAGGGCTGATTAAATCTATAGATGCCTATGTTCCTCAAAAAAAAGTAAAATTTTCCACTTATGCAAATTATTTTGTGAGAGGTGAAATTCGCCATTATATAAGGGATAAAAGCGCACTGATAAAAACCCCGAGAACTATTCAAGAATTGTTTTTTAAGATATACAGTGCAAGTATTGACCTTACTACTTCTGATGGTGTGCCGCCTTCACTCTCAAAAATTTCTGCTTACATAAATGTTCCGGAAGATAAGATAAAGGAAGTGTTGGATATAGAGCAGTACAAGTATTTGGTATCACTTGATCAAACTGTTGCAAATGAAAATGAGGACGCTCTTTTGGAGAGAATCCCTTCGGGCGATTATCAGGAGTTTTTAAGCTCGTATGAAGATAAGATAATGATTGAAGAAGCTATAAATAAATTACCAGAGGACTTGAAAGAAGTTCTTGAACTGAGTTTCTACGATGAATTAAAACAGAGAGAAATTGCAGAGAGAATGAATGTATCTCAAATGCAAATTTCACGAAAGCTAAAAAAAGCCCTGAATTATATGTATGAGTTGATTATAAGGAAAAAGGAAAATGAATAAAACCGCAAGAATTCTTATTGCAGCAATTATATCAATATTAATAATCGGAGCGTTGTGCTACGGATTTATTAACAGTGATATTACAGGCAGAATGTACTATATTGGCGGATTGGTGCTATTTTTTGTTTTCAGCATAGGTGCTGTTGTCGGTAGCTTTTTAAACGTAGTTATTCTTCGTTCTTTCAGCGGGGAATCTATAGTAATGCCGCCGTCAAAGTGCCCAAAATGCAATAATAAATTAAAATGGTGGCATAATATTCCGATAATATCTTATCTTCTGCTGGGTGGAAAATGCGGCTTTTGCGAAGAAAAAATCAGTATTCAGTACCCTATAGTTGAATTTATTACAGGGATTATCTTTGTCGGAATATTTATTGTATACGGAATACTTCCGGAGACGATTTTTGCAGTCCTTATAGCTTCTATACTTATTGTACTTGCGGTTACGGATATTAAAGAACGTGTAGTATTTGATAAACACACATATTTTTTGATTGTTACGGGATTAATATATAATTTTTTGTTGACTGCTATAACCTTATATAATCAGGCATTTAATACTATAAGCGGTTTCCGCATAACCACAGAATGGGTTATTTACAACCCAATGACATCTTCTATCCTCGGACTTATCCTTGGGGTAATCGTAATGGAGTGCTTGGCTCGTATCGGTTATCTTATCGCAGGAGAAAGAGCTTTTGGAGAGGGTGATACGTACATAGCTGCGGGATTAGGTGCTGCGTTCGGATGGCAAAATTTTATTATTATAATTGTCTTAAGCGTTATTTTACAAATAATTGCTATTCTTCCGGTTTATTTGAAAAAGCAATTTACCGGCAAACATTACGGAGTATTATTTTCTCTTCCGATGTTTATAATTTTGGCTATAAGCTATTATGTACTTAGTTTAAAAGGTATATTTATAAGCCGATATGTTCTTAAAAATATTATGCTTGCCTTAATCGGATTATTCGGAATACTTTCAGCTTTCTTTACCGTAAAGGGGCTTAGAGCAAAGGATGAGTTGACGTATTTTCCGTTTGGACCGGCATTGGCAATTTCCGGTATACTTGTTTTAATAACGAATATTCATTTTACCTTGTAGAGAAAATCCATAAATGGGAGGATTGATTCTTTACAAAAATTAATATTAAATATAAATAGTATGACAAAGTATTATCTGTCATTAAAAAAGATATGTAGCAAGTAGAGGTAAAATATTATGGCAAGTGTTGTAAATTTATTAACTCAGATGTTTATGCCCGGCAGTGTCCAAACACCGGCACCGGTAACTCATAAAACATCAAATCCTTATGGAAATAATCCATTTGTAAATTACAACGGTAACCAATATGAAAGCGCTACTTATGCTAAAAATAAGCCTGTTAGCGGGGGGTATTTTGCAGGCTATTACAACGGAAAACAGAATATAGTAGGTAGAAGATTGTTTATTGAAGTTTAAAGAGAGAGTGAATGAAACAAAAAGGAGAAACGCACGATATATATCGTGCGTTAATTTTTTTATTTAGAAATTCTTGACACCCAGAACGGTTTTGTTTTCGTTTTAATTGAGTGTTCAATATTACTGATTAGTTCCGCAATATCATCATTGTTATCGATTTCCTGAGCCTGTCTTGCATAACTTATTGCCTCTTCCGGTTTATTATGATTCATATACATTGCGGCGATATCGTACATAATTATAAACTTATCATTATCTTGATTTGCTCGTACGTAGGCTTGATTAAATGCGTCCAGTGCTTTTTTTAAATTTCCGGAACTTTCATATGCGATTGCTAAATCAATATATCCTCCCGGTAAATCAGGCGCTTCTTTTATGTAATGTTTTGCTTCTTTAATTTTCTGAGTCCCTCTAAATTGGGCAGAACCCAGCACTACACTTGGTTCTAAAAGATTATCGGTATTTATTTCGGATAAAGAAGTATTTGTAATTGTAGGAACGGTGTTATACAGCAATTTCATAGTGCTTATATCTTTTACGGAAATGTATTGGAATTTACTCTTATATTCGAGGAAAAATGTATTCTGCGGATTTGAAGTTTCATTAACCATATACATTAGGTCATCTGTGCTGAAGCTGTGTCCCATAATTCCCAAAGCATGACCAATTTCATGGAGTACTGTATTGTAGATCTGCTTGTCCGAAAAGAACGCACCGGATGCATCTTTATCGTATACGGTAATTATCATTTTTTTCAAAATTCTATGTTTTATTACAGGATCGGTATGGGCGACTATATATTTACAGCCGGTTTGTCCACAACTACCCTCAGGGGTTGTTGTTATATTTACTACGATATCCGCCTTTGACTTTGTTTTTATAAATACAAACGGGATAAAGCCGGAAGAATCAGTCCATTGTTTAAATGCTCTTGTAATTTCCGATAAATAATAATCCGGATAAACGGAATTTTTATCAAAATCAACATACACCTTTAGCGGAAAAGTTTTCGGATTCCATCTTATAATTTCATCCCCCATAGGAGCTTGTTCAATGTAATTCACTCCGTATTTATGAGTTATATTACTTCTCCAAGAACCTACCTGAATAGCGGCAAATACATGTGCATTATCACGTCTTGTATCGTGAGCAAATTCACACAATTCTTTTTGTACGGCATTTGTAGGTTTAAATTTCATCAAAGTCCTTACATAATATTCTCTGTAATCGGAATTTTGTTTGTTCCATAATCTGGCATACACAAATTTTTTGTATGCATTTTCAAAATCCCCTTTTTTAAAATAAACCAATCCCTGCTTAAAGAAATAATCAGGCAATGCAACAAGTGCCACAATCACGGAAAATAAGATTGCAGCCAATATAAATAAACTAAATACTTGCCTCTTTCTCATTATCTTTCAACCCCTTTTCAGCTTCCAACAATTTCTCCAAGGCTCTGGTATCCCCTTTAATTTTGAAGTATTCCTCAAATTTAGCGGTTGTTTTTAGGTTAAAACTTCTGCCGTTTTTATCTTTGTTCCTGCTTATCAAACCTTTTTCAAGAAGTTCCGGAATATGCTCATAAGCAGTTGAACCTCTCAACTCTTTCAATTCAGTTTGTCTTATTGGCTGCTTCAAGGCAATAACAGCCAATGTTTTTAAAACTGCAGGTTTTAATTCGACAGGACAAAGTTTTTCAACAATATCCATATGTTCTTCTTTAACCTGAAGAATATATCCGTTTTCGTCATCAATTTCCAACGCACCAGGGCGAGAAGAATAGTCCATAATTAATTCTAACATGGCTTCTTCTGTTTTTTCTACATCTTCTTCACCCAAAATTTCAGCGATTTCTTTTATTGAAAGAGCCTTAGCCGTGGTGAATAAAACTGCCTCAATTCTCGCCTTCAATTGTTCCATCAGCATTTGATCCTTTCACAACATACAAATCCGAATAAAATTCTTTTTGGTACAAGTCATAATCCGTGTCAACGGTTAAAAATAATAACGCAATATATGCACTTATTTTATCCATACCAAGCAAAGTTAATTGATTTAACTCAACCTTATCATTTTCTTCAAAAATTTGCTGCAAGTTATCTTTTAATCTTAATACGCAATCTTCAATATACTCCTCGTGAGCCAAATTTATGATATCTTCCGGAGTAAATTTTGCAAAAGAACGTACCCTCTGTTTTGCTCTTTCGTGGGCATTTTTTATAGTATTTTCTTTATCCAATTTTTCATAAAATTGCAATTGACGAATCAAGTCTCTCAATGTAACCACTCTGTTGCGGTTTAATCTGACACTTGTTCTTCTTTGGAGTACATCTTCAATAGTTTGTACATTGGCACTCGGTATATAGTCTTCTTCCGGATAATCAACTATAAATCCGTCATCATCATACTCCGGTTCAACTTCGGGTGCGTCTTGAAATTGCAGTACATCAATACCGTCTAAAATTTTTGACTTCATATTCAAAAGTACGGATGCAAACAGATACGTTCTGCCCGTTATTCTTAAATTTTCCGATTTCATTGAGCAGCAATGAGCAAGATATTTATCAGTGATATCAATAATATCAATATTCCACGGATCAATTTTTCCGGCTTTTGCCATTGAAACGAGAATACCGATAC
Organism: uncultured bacterium; assembly: GCA_900320675.1. Classification (GTDB taxonomy): domain Bacteria; phylum Cyanobacteriota; class Vampirovibrionia; order Gastranaerophilales; family Gastranaerophilaceae; genus UBA1221. The sequence goes on along the minus strand of ONTD01000159.1, from coordinate 7,247 downwards.
CTTCATTTTCGGCACTTTTTTCTATTTCAGGTAAATCTAAATTGTAGTTTAAAACCGCAGTACTCATACTAATCTCTTAATTTTACTCCCGTAACTTTTGTTATACCTTTTTCTTTTTGAGTTACACCTATTGTCCTATTAGCTGATTCTATCATAGGTTTTCTGTGGCTAACTACTATAAATTGCGTATCTTTTGATTGATTCTGCACCATTTGGGCGATACGTTCAACATTCATTGTATCTAAACTTGCATCAACTTCATCAAATGCGTAAAACGGAGACGGCATATAACGTTGAATTGCAAATACAAAAGCAAGTGCAGTTAACGCTTTTTCTCCGCCTGACAAACTTCCCAATCGTTGATGTTTTTTATCCCTTATGCTAACTTTCATATCTAATCCACCGGCTAGCGGATCTTCCGGATTTTCAAGAACAAGCTCGCCTTCTCCTTCCGAAAGGTTATGGAATACGTCTTTAAAGTTTTCGTTAATGTTATTATACGTCTTTAGGAACGCTTCTTTCTTTTGTTGTTCATACCCGCTCATTCTGTCCAAAATTTCTTTGCGTTCTTTGGTTAAAATATCTATTTTTTCCTTTAATTCTTCTTGACGGGCAAGTTTTTCGTCATAAGTTGTTAACGCTCTCATATTTACATCGCCAAGTTCGTTCATTTTTTTGTCCAGACGTTGAATTTTTGCGTTAATTTCGTCTATAGAAATTTCTACCGGTTCAAGTTTAGAAATATCAGCACCGGTATCTTCGAGTTCTTGTCTTGCTGAATCAAGCTGCGGTTCAAGTTCTCTTCTGCGTGCTTTGAAAGATTCAATTTGTTCCGCAATTCTTTCTATATCAGAAGATTTTATATGTTTTTCCTTTTCCAACTCGTTTATATCATTAGCAATTTCATCACGTTGCTTTAGCAATTCCCCGAGTTTACTTTGAATTACTTCTATTTGTTCTGATAAAACCTCAACTTTTTTATTAAGTTCATCAATTTCTGATTTAAAGTCCTGTTTATCTTCTTCTAATTTAACGTTGGCTTTTTCTTTCTCGTCTATTTCTTCTTTCTTGGCATCTATAACTTGTTCATTAAAGCTTATATGACGTTCAAATTCATTCTTGTCGTTATTCGTTGCCATTAAGTTTGACTGTAGACGTTTAATTTCTGCTTCAACACCTTCTGTTTTTTCTTTTAAATCTTTTAAATCTTTGTCATTTATCAGCTTTTCTATATCTTCAATTTCTGATTTGATTTCAAGCATCCTGTCATTTAGTTGAAGATTTTTTTCTTCGAGTTTATCTAATTTTTTGTTTAAGTCGGAAATTTTTGGCTCGGATACTGCAATAAATTCAGTTTTTTCTTTCAGAATATTTTCACTGTTTTCGTAATTGCGGGACATATTTTCAAGCTCAAGTTTAGCTTTTGAATGTTCGCTTACGCAATCCGAATATTGTTGGCGAATATTCTGCAATTTAGTTTCAAGTGAAGATTTTTTACTCTCTAAATCTGCAAGATGTTTTTCAAAATCCTTTAGCTTAGATTTAACTTCCTCAAGTTCGCTATCATCGTTTTGAGAAAAAGAAAATCCTGAACGTCTGACAGAACCGCCCGTAATTGCACCGGACTTTTCAAATAACTCTCCGGCAAGCGTAACCATACGGTATTTGCCGATAAGTTTTTTTGCACATTCCATATCTTCAACAACTATAGTATCTCCGACTGCATAGAAAAATGCGTTTATATACTCATCGTCAAAATCTACCAGATTTATTGCAAAATCTATTACACCCTTATCTTTTGGTAAAGCCAATCTTGTCGGTGCTTTCGCTACTTTATTTAGCGGTATAAATGTGGTCCTTCCGGCACCTGAAGACTTTAATAATTCAATTGCAACCGAGGCAACATGTTCATCATCAACAACTATATGTGCCATTCTGCCGCCAAATGCCACTTCCATAGCAGTAGAATATTCCTTATCAACAGTACCTAACTGCATTAAAGGTGCATGAACGCCTTTTAGTTTTGCGTTCATAACCGTATCTATTGCGACGCTTGAGGATACGTTCTTTGCAACTTGTTTTGCTGTTTCTAATTTCGTTAATTTTGCATACGCCGTACGTATATTATAGTTCAAGTCACTAATTTCATTATTTGTTGTATCCAAATCGTGCATTGTTGTCTGCTGCATGGATTTGAAATCTTGCATTTCTTTATTTAATTGTTCTACCAAATCCTGTTTCAAATCATAATTGGTAGTATAATTTGCTTTCATCTCTTCAAGCTCGGAAAGCTTAGACTTTGCATTTTCCACTGATTCAAGAAGGTTTTTCAATTCACTTTCAAGTGGATATTTCTCTTTTAATAACTGATTTTCTTTATCCTGCAATTCTTCCAGTTCTTTGCGCAGCTTATTCCTGTTTTCAATATGCTGCTCTGCTGTGCTGCTCAAACCCGTCATATCTTCAAGAATTTTTGTTAATTCCGCATTTTTCTCTTTTATTTGAGCCTCAATTTTCTGAGCATTTTCTATCTTCAAGGTAATTTGAAGTTTTATATCTTCAATTTTCTTTTTGCAGTTATCAATACCGTTATGGGCGTTTTCTATAGTTCTTTTGTTTTCAAGAATTTGTTTATCCGCAAAAGATATTGCATTATTTTTTCTGTCAATTTCACCTTTTAAAGTTTCTTCTTGACGTTTTAATTCTAACTGTTGAGCTTCCCCTTTTTCACTGACCTCTTTTCTTATTTGCTCATATTTTTCTCTTATCAGAGATATTTTTTCTTCAATATCTTTTGTTTTTAATTTTTCTTCTTTTTTCTTTTTTGTAAATTCAAGGATATTCTCGTGTGCTTGTTCAAGATTACGCTTAATATCAAAGAAACGAACTTTAACTACTTGACTTTCCAGTCCTTGTTTTTCTTCTCTTAATTTTTGATACTTTATAGCGACTTCACGTTCCTCTTTTAATTGTTCTAACATAGCAGAGATTTCAGTGAGAATAACATTTGAGCGTTCAACCCTATGTTCAACGTCTTCAAGTTCGTGTGTAGCCTGATCTATACGTCTGTCAAAATCTGCAATCCCCGCTATTTCGTCAATTATTTTTCTGCGGGCTTTTGGGGTACAATTTGTTATACCTTGAACATCACCTTGCATCATTACGTTGTAACTATTCGGGGTTACATTATATTTTTCAAGCAGGGCGTGGACATTAGTTAATGTAGTTACCGAATCGTTCACGTAATAGGTGCTGGCATAGCCTTGGGATGATTTTCTTATTCTTCTGGCTATACTTAAGTCTTCATCTCCTCCTACATCTCCGAATGTTACTTTTACATATGCATCATTACGTTTTGTATACGTGGAAATAAAATGCGACAAATTTTCCGCACGCAATTCCCCTGCATTTGCAAGTCCAAGCGCAAACAGAACGCTGTCTATTATATTACTTTTCCCTGAACCGTTAGGCCCGGAAACCGTAGTAAAACCTTTAAGAAGGGGTATCTCCGACTTATTTGCAAATGACTTAAAATTATCTATCTCTAATTGTTTTATGTACATAATATCCCTGTTTTCACACGTCCCTTTTACTATTAGACTATATTTTTTGCTATATGTCAAACAGGTTAACATATTTTTAGATTTTTATTTCCGTTTACATCCGATGTCCGATGTGGTATAATCCTCTTATGATTGAACTTCTGATTTTATACATACTTTCACATAGAGAATCTACTATGTACGGCATATCAAAGCAAATCGAAAGTTCTTTTGCCGTATATACAAAGCCGAGTTTTGGAGCGCTAAAACCGGCTCTTAAAAAACTTATCTCCGACGGGTTTATTGATTTTAGAAAATCTATGTCTGACGGCGGTAAACTTTCCGTATACTATTCAATCACAAAAGATGGTGAAAAAGAATTAAAAGGGTTGATAAAAAAAGAATTAACTACTAATCCGCTCCAGTTTATATCTAATGCAAAAATAAAATTATCTATGGCTGATTTATTGGATACAAACGAGAGGGCTGATCTGTTTTTACACTTAAAAACTCTTGCCGCTTCATTTAAGCAAGATGCCGAAAATATTTTAAACGACGAATACACCAAAAAGAATTTTTATCAGAAAATTTTACTGGATAACTCAAGTGTAGAATATTCCAACCTTATAACAATAATAGAAGGATTTGAAAAAGACAATGCCCGCAATAGTTAGTGATATTATATCCGGTTCAATTGCCGAAGAATTAGGAATTAATAAAGGCGACGAAATTCTGTCTATTGATGATACCCCGATGAAAGATATGATTGATTACAATTTTTTGACAAAATCGGATTTTCTGACTTTAGAAGTTAAAAAAAAAGGCATAGACGAAATTGAAGTAATCGAGCTGGAAAAAGACTTTAATGAGGACTTAGGGATTGTCTTTGAAAGTGCAGTTTTTGACAGAATAAAACCTTGTTTAAATCATTGTATTTTTTGTTTTGTTGACCAACAGCCAAAAGGATTAAGGGATACTTTGTACATTAAAGATGATGACTACAGACTTTCTTACCTTCAAGGTACTTATATTACACTCACAAACCTTACAGATGAGGATAAAGAAAGAATAAAAAAACTTCATCTTGGACCGTTTTATATTTCAATTCACACAACTAATCCTGAATTAAGAATTAAGATGCTTAATAATCCGAATGCCGGTAAGGCTTTAGAAAATCTTCAGTGGCTTAGAAAAAACAAAATTCCGTTCCACGCACAAATTGTTCTCTGTCCGGGATATAATGACGGGGTTGAACTTGACAGAACGCTTTCAGATTTAGCTAAGCTTAAAAATACTGTACTTTCTGTTGCAATAGTCCCTGTAGGAATTACTCAATTCAGAAAAGGTAATATGCTCAGGCAAGTTGATAAAGAGTGTGCTGTTGAAACTATTAAAATCGCATCGAAGTATAAACGTGTCTGCTGCTCGGATGAATTCTTTTTACTCGCTTCACAAGATATTCCGTCTGCAAAGTATTACGGTACATTCTCGCAACTGGATGATGGGGTAGGTGCTATAAGATATTTATTAGAAGATTTTAAACATATAACTTTACCGGACTCCGTAAAACAAAAGAAAAATGTAATTTTTGCTACATCTTACGCCGCATTTTCTGCAATAGATTTCATCTGTAAAAAATTTACTAAAAATATTAAAAACCTGAACGCTCAAGCTATCCCCGTTAAGTCGAATTACTGGGGGCAAAATATTACAGTTGCCGGACTCATTACCTCGGATGACCTCATCAAGGCTGTTAAAGATATTGATTGTAATTGCGTCGTAATTTCGACCATTATGCTGAGACCTTATAGCCAAGACTTTTTGGACGGTAAAAATTTAGAATACGTTAAACAAAAAACAGGTAAAGAGTTTTTTGTTATTAAAAATCAGTACTCGGTTAAAGAATTTGTTGATTCTTTATATTAAAAAAAAGAGGCTTTGCCTTAGCAAACCCTCTTTTAATCTTTTTGTTATTAGTATCTTTCCAAATATCTGTCAATTTCCCACTGCGATACATATGTTCTAAAGGAATCCCACTCTTTTCTCTTTGCCGACATAAACTCGTTGAATGCGTGTTCTCCAAGAGCTGCTCTGCCAACTAATGATTTATCCAAACTTTCTAACGCCTCTGCCAGCGAACCCGGTAATGAATCTATTCTCTGCTTTTTACGCTCTTTTGTCGTTAATTTGTATATGTTACTTTCAACCGGTGCAGGCGGATCTATCTGATTTCTAACCCCGTCCAAACATGCCTCTAAAATTGCGGCAAATGCTAAATAAGGATTACATGCCGGATCCGGTGAACGCAATTCTACCCTTGTAGAATTCCCCCTCTTTGCGGGAACCCTTACTAAAGCACTCCTGTTTGCTAATGACCAAGCCAAATACACAGGTGCCTCGTACCCAGGAACTAATCTCTTATAACTGTTTACTGTCGGATTTAATATTGCGGTTATACTTTTTACGTGCTTTAATATACCCCCGATTGCATATTTTGCAACATCTGACAATTCAAATTCCGCATCCTTATCATAAAATGCATTTTTCGAACCCTTGAATAATGATACGTTGCAGTGCATGCCGGAACCGTTTATTCCATATATAGGTTTTGGCATAAATGTCGCATGCAAATTGTGCTTTGCGGCTATCGCTCTTACCGCTATCTTAAACGTTGCTACATTATCTGCCGCAGTTAATATATCCGCGTATCTGAAATCTATCTCATGCTGTCCGTCAGCTACCTCATGGTGGGATGCCTCAATATCAAATCCCATCTCTTGCAACGTTAATACTATATCTGACCTTACATCCTCTCCCAAATCCTCAGGACCTACATCGTAATATCCCGCTCTGTCTTGCGTAGTTGTGGTTACCCTTCCGTCTTTATCCTTTGCAAATAAGAAAAATTCCGCCTCAGGTCCTATGTTCATTGAAAAGCCCATCTCTTCGGCTTCTTTCATTACCCTTTTTAAATTGCACCTAGGACAGCCCTCAAACGGGGTACCGTCTGCATTATATATATCGCATATTAATCTCGCCGAATTTACACCCTCTCTGTCACGCCAAGGTAATAATTGGAAGGTGTTCTTATCGGGATGGAAAAACATGTCAGATGTCTCGATACTTCTAAATCCCTTTATTGATGAGCCGTCAAGCATTATCTCATTGTTTAACGCCTTGCCGATATGCTCAGATGGTATCGTCATATTTTTTACCTGACCGTTTATATCAACAAACTGCAGTTTTATAAATTTTATATTGTACTCCTTTATTAATGACTTTATCTCGTCATCAGTAAAGTTCTTATCATCCAGCCTTCTGTGTTTGAATTCTTTCATTAATTCCTCGCTCTCTTACCTTCCCCTTGTTTCACGATATCTCTATATTACAATACTTTTTCTCGAAAAGGTCAATACTTGTTTACGTTAAGAATATATAAAGGCTCAACTTGCCCAAATCCTCTGTATTTTTGTACTTTACGTTAGTTAACATTTATTTTTACTTAAATTTTTTGCCAAAATGTAAAGTTATGTAACAATATAACAAAGATATAGCAATTATATACTTGAAAAATACTTTATATACATGTAAACGATGAGGAAATAAATAACACGAGATAATAATAAAACACACTATACTACCTACTACTACACACTAACCTTCTACACACGAGGAATCAAAAAAAGATTCCATTACTCTATCTTT
>ONTD01000092.1 GCA_900320675.1 uncultured bacterium | reverse complement strand
TTATTTATATGATAAATAATAAAATTATAATAAATATATATTAAATATCTATGATATTAAGTTTTGTAAAGTTGAATTTATTCGGTTGAAATCCTGTTATAATAATACTTTATAGGAATGGTCTCAAAAAAATTCAAGCAGGGCATGCAATTTTGAATGCAAAATATTTTTTATATTTGTATAGCGAAGTATTAATTAAATAAACATCGTCTCCTACCGAGGACGAGAGAAAGGATGAATTATGAGTCTAACAGTACAACAGATTGCAGCACAAATGGGTGTTGATTATTCAGGATTGGCTCCAGAGGTGCAAGCTACGGCAGAGAACATACTCAGATATGGCGGAAATGTATCTTTGTTTTTAGAACAATTTAAGGGTGAGGCTAAGGATGCTCCTGCAGCACAAGCAAAACCGGGCAACTCTGTTTTTGCCGGAACAGGTCTTGAACGTGGTGAAGACAGAATCTTGAGTAAAAATGAGTACAAAGATGTTAAACAGAATTACATTACGGAGTACGGTGCAGTCCTATCCGACAAACAAATTAAAGAAGCAGTTCAAGTAAGAAAAGCTGCTGATAGAGTTAGAGCTTCTGTATACTTTACTCCTGATCAAAAAGAAGATTATAAAGCTCAGAAGAAAGAACTTGAAAAACAAGGTAAACGTCCTGTTCTTTTAACAAAAGAAGACATGGAAATGTTGAAAAATGAGGAATATAAAACAGCAGTTAAAAAAGATGCAAATGGCAAGATTGTGGATGTTGATGATAATGAATTAAAAAGAATAGCTGCTGAAAGATTGGGTACAGATAATACGTTGGAAATTGATGAACGTAAATCGGAAACTGCTGCATTACGCGGTGAGAAACTTAAAAACGGAAAAATTACTCATAACCAAGCTCGTAAGACAAAAAATTTCTATAAACATTTAGGTTTTGATTACGACAAAGATTTGACTGAATGGAAAAGAGCAGGTGTTGTTGCGGGTTCTACCTTATTAGGTGCCGGAGCAGGAGCTGCATTGTCTCAGACTGCATTAGGAGCTTTTCAAACTACAGCAAAAGTTGCTGAGGTAGTTATTCCGGGTGCTACACACGTTATTCCGGGTGCAAAAACTCCTGTTTATACAGAAAACATTGATGGTGGCGGCGGTGTCATTATATCAGGATATGATCAAGCTCCGGATAAAGTTATCAAAGATCCTGATACTGTAATTCCGGGACAAGAAACTACTAAAGAAGGACATATCTCTCCTTGGAAAGGTGCTGCCTCCGGTGCTTTAACCGGTCTTGGCTTAGGCTTAGCTGCTATGCCACTTGTTAAATCCGATTTGGAAAAATCAAAAGATATTCTTAACCAAAGAACTGTCGAAGCTTTCTTAGCTGATCCTGAAGCAAAAATTAGCGGTATGAAATATAAAGATTGTCAAAATACAATGAAAGCGATTATTGCTGAAGCAAGACAAAAAGGTATGATTGAAAACGGTGCATTAAGAGATATGATGGTAAGAGCTGAAGGTATCAGATTTGATGAAACCGGAAAACCTCTTGAAGGTAATGATGCTTTGACCAGAAAAGAACTTACTCAGTTATACATGGCAGTCAAGAAATATGAGGCTCCAAAAAAAGACGATAAAGTGGATGACAAAGTTGATCCACAGGTTGTAGACGACAAAGACTGCGAAGCTGAAATTATCGACGAAGAAGTAGATGTTCAAACTAAAATTCCGAATCAGGCGTACAAGATGCAGCGAGGCGATGTACTTTCAAATGTAATTGCTGCTAAATACGGAATTACAGATCCGAAAGATTTAAAAGCTGCAATTAAAGAGGTTCGTAAAGCAACAGGTATTCCTGAAAACGGTTTATTGAACGGCAAAACCGCAATCCCGCAGATTGAAGTAGATGGCAAAACTCTTAGAGATGCATACTTCTTACCTGAATCAATCCTAGGTGATAAATATAAACTTGATATGGATAAAGCAGGTAAAAAACAAAAATATACACCTAGAAAAGGTAATGCGGTACAAGGTTCTAATAATGAAGCAACTGTTACTCGTAAAGGTAAAAACTATACCGTAACCGGTTGTAAAAATGAACCTCTATATGAAGGACCTGATGCGGCTGCGGCTAATAAAGCAAAAGCAGATTATGATGGAAAACGTAAAAAATAAATAGCAAATGAGTAAATCAAATTAGCCGAATTAAAAAGAGCCATTTTCAATCAAGAAAATGGCTCTTTATTATATTAAAAAGGTTTACTTATTCATAGCCTGAGAAACTGCAACGGCACATGCAACTGTTGCACCTACCATTGGGTTGTTACCCATACCGATAACGCCCATCATTTCAACGTGAGCAGGTACGGAAGATGAACCTGCAAACTGAGCATCACCGTGCATTCTTCCCATAGTATCAGTCATACCGTAAGAAGCAGG
>ONTD01000020.1 GCA_900320675.1 uncultured bacterium | reverse complement strand
ATGATTTATATAATTGAGAATATTCAATATTAGGATTTTTAATTACATCAATAACTTTCAGGTCTTTATATGTTGAGATTTGCTTAATATTTTCGTGATGTTTTGAATTTTCACGCGCAAGCAACGCCCCTACAATAGCTTCAAGTTCCGACATAGGCATCATATTTTGAGGAAGATTAATGCCCCATTCATTAATTAATGCTTGCTGCAAAAATTTGCAATCCGCAGGAGAACGCTCTTTAAAACAAGAGTTGAGGTGCATACTCTGTCTTGTCAAATATAATTCAAACCTCGTTACAGGAATACCTTGTTCATTAAGGGATTTCAAATATTCACTTCCCCTGTTTGAGTATCTCTGCGTCCAATTGTCGATATTCGGCATATTAGGATTTGTAGCTACCTTCTGGTACGGCTTCGAAAGAATTCTCCACTTCCCGTTGAGCATTGTCCTATCCCACGGAAGTGCCGCACATATTTCCGAATTTTTAAGAGATGAAAAATTCTCAAAAAAGAAAATCACATCGTTCATTTTGTATAGCTTATCAATCAAGATAATATCGCCTGTTTCTTCCATGACAACAACACCGGAATCCAGTGCCGAACCTGAACTTAAAGATAAACCTATATAATATTTCATAATAAACCTATTCCATTAACTTAGTCATAATTTGCGGGCCGTCATCCGTTGCAACAACTGTATGTTCAAAATGGGCAGACGGTTTTCCGTCTGATGTACTTACAGTCCATTCATCGTCAGAGACAACAACCGCATCCCCGCCAAGATTTAGCATCGGCTCAATCGCAATTGCATAACCTGATTTTATAAGCGTTCTGTCGCCTACCCTGTAATTATACAAAAACGGATTTTCATGCATTACATGCCCGACGCCATGTCCGCCATATTGCCTTACAATTCCGTAACCATATTTCAAAGCTACATCCTCAACGGCTCCTGATATGTCATCAAGAACATTACCCGGAACCATTTTTTCAATGCCTGCATACAAAGACTCTTCTGTAGCCTTCATTAATCTTGCAATCTCATCACTGACTTTTCCGACAGTATAAGACCACGCACTATCGCCAACAAGTCCTCTATATGTAGCTCCAACATCAATTGCAATAATATCACCTTCTTTTAATATTGCATTCTCCGACGGAATCCCATGGACAACTTGTTCATTTATTGATGTACATATACAAGCAGGAAATCCGTTATACCCCAAAAATGTCGGAATAGCACGATTTTCCTTTATAACTTTCATAGCTATTGAATCAAGTTCCTTTGTGCTAATACCCGGTTCAACAACTTCTTTCATTTTTTGGTGGACAAGAGCAACAATATGTCCCGCATGCCGCATCAATTTAATTTCTTCTCTTGATTTTCTGTTAATCATTTACTACCTTCAATAATCTTTCCCATACTTCTTCAATAGATCCGTTTGCATCAATAGACCTTAAAACACCCATATTTTTATAATAGTCAATTAACGGAGCTGTTTCCTTGAAGTATGTATCAAATCTTTCCTGTGCGATTTCTCTTGTATCATCTTTTCTTTGGGTTAATTTTTCACCGCACTTATCACAAATACCGTCTTGTTTAGGTGCCTTAAATGCAAGGTTGTATATTTCACCGCACTTAGGACAAGAACGACGATTAACAATTCTTTCAACTAAAATATCCGTATCAATATCAAAATATATTGCCCTAAAATCTGCTTTTTCATCTCGATTGATATCGGAATTCATTTTAGTAAGCGCATCTGCCTGTTCCAAACTTCTTGGATACCCATCCAAAATATACCCGTTCTTGCAATCATCTTCAGACAATCTGTTCTTAATGATTTTTGCGACAAGCTCAACAGGAACTAAATGCCCTTCATCAATATATAATTTTGCTTCTTTGCCGGCATCAGTACCTGCTTTAATCTCCGCACGCAACAATGAACCTGTATCTATATGAGGGAATTTTAAAAATTGCGCAAGCATCGTCGTTTGTGTACCCTTTCCGCAAGCCGGCGGTCCGAGAAATATGAGTTCTTTTTTCATAATAGCGTAAACCTTCTCTCTTTAATATTTATTATATGCTAATAATACATCAACAGAAAAACAATTTCAAATGGGAATTTCAAGGAATTATACAACCGTAATTCCTGTCCTGTAATTGTTTAATGCTTGAGATTTTATCACGCATATAGCGGATATTTTTTGCAAAGTTTTAATGAACGTTCTTTTAGATTTTTAAGTCCTTGTTCATTGTCAGACGCATATATAGCACCTGCAATTATCTTTGCAACTTCTATCATATCATCTTCTTTAAAGCCTCTTGTAGTAACCGCAGGAGTACCAAGTCTGATACCACTTGTTACAAAAGGACTTTGAGGATCGTTCGGAACAGTGTTCTTGTTAGCAGTTATTCCCACAATTTCAAGAACATTTGCCATATCTTTACCGGTCTTACCGGTTTTTCTAAGGTCTAAAGTCATAAGATGATTTTCAGTCATCCCGCCAACTATATCCAAACCTTCATCCATCAATCCTTGTGCAAGAGCTTTTGCGTTTTTAATAATTTGAGCGGCATATTCTTTAAATTCAGGTTTTGATGCTTCAAGTAACGCTACCGCTTTAGCTGCAATTATATGTTCAAGAGGTCCGCCCTGCATCCCCGGAAATACTGCTTTATCAATTGCTTGAGCAAATTCTTCCTTGCACATAATAATGCCGCCTCTCGGTCCTCGCAAAGATTTATGAGTAGTTGTCGTAACAAAATCGCAATACGGAGCAGGAGACGGATGCAGTCCTGCCGCAACAAGTCCGGCTATGTGTGCAATATCAGCCAATAGCAATGCACCGACTTCATCAGCAATTTCTCTGAATTTTTTGAAATCTATAATCTTTGAATAATTACTTGCTCCGCAAATAATTAATTTTGGTTTATGCTCTATTGCCATTTTACGAACATCTTCGTAATCTATTTCACCATACTCATTTATGCCGTAACTCTTTACGTCAAAATATAATCCGGAAAAATTTACCGGTGAACCGTGAGAAAGATGTCCGCCGTTAGACAAATCCATACTTAAAACTCTGTCTCCCGGTTTCATAGTTGCCATAAACACAGCCATATTTGCCTGCGCTCCGCTATGCGGTTGGACATTTGCATGGTCCATACCGAATAACTCACAAGCACGTTTTTGACAAATTTCTTCTATCACATCTATATGCTCACAACCGTTATAATATCTTTTGTGGGGTTTACCTTCAGCGTATTTATTTGTTAACACACTTCCGGCAGCCTCCATAACCGCTAAAGATGTACAATTTTCACTTGCAATAAGTTCTATTGTTTCTTGCTGTCTTTTTAATTCTTTTTCAATTTGCTCAGCAATTATAGGATCAGTTTGTTTTATATGCTCCAAATTCATTCTCGTTTACTCCTTACATACTAATTTAAGTAAATTATAATTGATTTTTGAAATTAAGTAAAATTGTAAAGCTAAATAAAAAATTTTTGACTTTTTTAAAATTTTCCTTAAATAAAAATTGTAGATTTCATATAAAAGTATGAGTACGAAACAACTGTTTTAGTATATAGTTGTATCGTAAGGGTAGTAGTATAATTTATAGAGGTAACCGGACAAAATGGGGTTAAACCTAACAAGTGTATATCAACGACCATATAATATAAATGAGCGTCAGGGTTATGTTAAACGTAAAAAAGACGAGGACGGTTCACAAGCAAAACAAACCCAACGTGAAGAACAGGCGTCTTCTCAACAAAGAAGCCGCGGACTTCAATATGTTGATAACGGTTCCGATCAATTTACAAGAAACACAGCTCCTGTTGACGGGCAGCCATGGCAAAAACAAATTTACCAAAACGCTCAATCTCAGAGAATTCATCCGCAAGCACAGGCAGCTTATTCTGCACCGATTGATGCGGCTGCTCCAAGATACGATAATCCTAATACTTCTATTAATATTGCTCAAATTTTAAAAGACTTTAAAAATACTGCTGTTGCAATCGGGACACCGGATGAATTAAAAGAAGAAGTTAACGGCTACGTCGATTTAATCCAAAAACAAGTAGCTAAAGATGAACCAAACGTAAGATTAATTAAATCAAATTTAAAAAATGCATCTACAATTCTGGATAATTACATTTCACAAACTTTAAATAAAGATTCTAAAGTTGTTGAAAACTGGGTTGATGCTCTATTTATGCAAAATATTAATTTCAAATATAATGAAGAAGAGATTAATCCTCAGTTTTTGGTAAAATTTCCGGAAGGCTCAACTGAACAAACTTCTATAGCACCTGCCGTCGACGAAGCTGTACCGGCAGCCGATATTGAAGTGATAAAAGAAAATGAAATTCCGGTTGAAGATACAATTATTAAACCTGAAACAGAACAAACTAAAGTATATATTCCTCAAGATTCAGAATTAAAATCTTTATTCATTCGTTCCAAGAAATTGGCATACGCAAATGAACCGAGAAAAGCGATTGAAAACTTCCAAAAAGCCCTTGAAAGAGCAAACGAAGTCGGAGATAAAGAGACCAAATCAAAAATTTTCTTTGAAATAGGTAAAATATACGACGATTATGACTATCCGGCTTTGGCTTTGAAAAGTTATCATAAATCAATACAAAATACAACAGACAACAATGTAAAAACACGCGCACACTACTCTATGGCGCAAATATACGATGATGTAAATCAAATAGAGCCGGCACTTGATCATTATTATGTTTCCGCAGCATATGGCGGAGAAAGTGATAATTTTGCAGCTCAATCTACGTCATTGGCAAAAATCGGGAATATTTTTTCCGATATGTATGAAGATGATGCCTTTGAATTCCTAACCACCGCAAAAGATATTGCAGCTCAGTCTGACAATTTAAAGGTTAAAGGGTTTGTATCCGCAAGCCTTGGCAGAGCCTACGAACGCTTTGGGGAACCGCAAGAGGCTTTGAAATCCTACTCTGAAGCGGTTAAGAATTACGCTGATGCCGAATCCCCTGTAAAAGCTGCTCAAAATTATTTGAGTGCTGCTGATATAATGTTAGATTTCAATAGCAAAAAGAAAGCTCGCGGACTTTTGAATAAAGCTCGCCAATTTGCTCAAGAAGCAAATGAAGAAACTCTTTTGAACGAAATCAATAACAGATTAGCTCAAATAGCATAACATTAAATACACACCATAATGGAAATAATTACTCTTATAAATATATTTTGTAGGAGTATTTTTTTCCCTTATAAAAAAATACCCTCTTTATATTTAAAAGAGGGTATTTTACAACTTTATTTTATTGCTTCCAAACAATCTTCGCAAATGCCGTCAGAATTAAGCGGACGATACTTCCAACAACGGGAACATTTTTCACCTTTTGCTTTTGTTACCCATACTGTGTATTCGTCTTCTTTATATTCATTCATTACATTTTCAGGTTTTTCATCTGTAACATATGCCTGAGATACAATAAATATATCCGCAAGATCTTTTTCATTATCCTTAAGTATTGCATTATCTTTTACGCTGACATAAACAGCAACCTCTAATGAACTACCAACCTGTTTATCGGCTCTAAGCGGTTCAATAGCTCGAGAAACAACCTCTCTTGTTTTTAAGATTTTTGAGAAATCTTCTTCCAATTGAGAATTATTCCATTTATCATTAGGTTTTACCCAATCAGTCAATAATGCACTCTCAACAGATTTTTGACACTCAGGAATACTCATCCAAATATCTTCTGCCTGATGCGGCATCACAGGAACAAGAACTCTTACCAATGTCTGCAAAGTTTCATATAAAACAGTTTGGCAAGCCCTTCTTGATAATGATTTTTTGCCTGCAGTGTATAATCTGTCTTTGACAATATCCAAATAGAATGAACTTAAGTCAACTGCCGCAAAATTTTGTAAATGTTGAAAATACTTATAAAACTCATAATTTTCAAATGCAACAGTTACTGTTTCAATTAATTGATTCAGCTTGTGTAATGCAAATTTGTCAATCGGTTTTAAATCTTCATATTTTACATAATCTTTTTCAGGCTCAAAATCATACAAATTACCAAGCAAAAATCTTGCGGTATTTCTCGTCTTTTTAAAGATTTCAGTCAACTGTTTAATGATATTATCACCAATTTTGGTATCATTTCTATAATCAACTGAAGCAGCCCAAAGTCTCAAAATATCCGCACCGTAGTTTTTAATAATATCATCAGGTCTAATGTAATTACCTAAAGATTTTGACATTTTTCTGCCGTCTTCCCCAAATACAAATCCATGAGTAAGAACTTGCTTATACGGGGACTTGCCTTGAGTCGCAATTGAAGTTAACAATGATGACTGGAACCAGCCTCTATGCTGATCTGAACCCTCAAGGTACATATCAACAGGAGTATGATTTAATACATCTGCTCTTTTTTCAACAACCGCTCTCCAAGAAATACCTGAATCAAACCAAACATCCATAATATCAGTTTCTTTCTTAAAATGAGTTTTGCCGCATTTAGGACATCTATAACCTTGCGGAAGCAATTCTTCTGCTGAATGTTTTACCCACGCATCTGAGCTTTCTTTTTCAAATATTTTAGCAACATTTTCAACTGTTTCGTCTGTACAGATAACTTCACCGCAATCTTCACAGTAGAAAATCGGGATAGGAACACCCCAAGCACGCTGACGGGATATACACCAATCCGTACGTCCTGCAACCATATTACCGATACGGCTTTCTCCGCTTGCAGGAATCCATTTTACACCCTTTATTGCTTCTAAAGTCTGTTCTCTGAATTTATCGACTTTCACAAACCACTGAGGAGTTGCACGATAAATTACAGGGTGTTTACATCTCCAACAATGAGGATAACTGTGGCTGATTTCATTTTGATAAACAAGAGCCTTACAATTTTCAAGCATATCGATAACCATATCGTTACCTTTATAATAAGGTACTCCGACAAGCTCCGGTATTCTTCCTTCCTCTGTCCAGCAACCTTTGCTATCCAATGGAGAAAGCACTTCAATACCGTACTTACAACCTACTTCATAGTCCTCAAGACCATGTCCCGGAGCAGTATGTACCAAACCTGTACCTGCATCCAATGTTACGTGTTCTCCTAATATAATTTTTGAATTTCTATCGATTAAAGGATGTTTAACCTCTAATAATTCCAAATCCTGACCTACGCAAGAGCCGACAACCTTAATTTCATTTTCTTCAATACCGACATCGGCCAAAAATGCACCTAACAAATCCTGAGCCGCAACATATACATCACCTTTGTATTCAAAGAAAGTATATTCAAATCTCGGATGCATTGAAATTGCCACATTAGACGGAATTGTCCAAGGAGTTGTTGTCCAAATAATTGCATAAATTGGTTTTGTATTACCTTTTAAAATTTCCGAATTAATTTTTTCTGTAGAAGGTTTATCAAATTCAAAACGCACATATATTGATTTAGATGAAACATCAGCATATTCAACCTCAGCTTCCGCCAATGCAGTTTCACAAGATGCACACCAATATACAGGTTTTAAACCTTTTTCAATATAACCTTTTTTGTACATCTCACCGAAAACTCTGACCTGCTCCGCCTCATATTCAGGAGCAATTGTTAAATAAGGATGTTCCCAATCTCCCAAAACTCCAAGACGTTTAAATTCGCTTTCCTGACCTATTAGACTGTTATGAGCATATTCTCTGCATTTTGCTCTTAGTTCAGCCGGAGTTAACGCAGCTCTTCCGCCTTTAATATTTTTTACGACAGCGTTTTCTATAGGCAGACCATGTCCGTCATATCCCGGAACATATGGGGTATAAAAACCTGCTTGAGCTTTATATTTAAGAAGAATATCTTTAAGAATTTTGTTTAATGCGGTACCTACGTGAATTTTTCCGGAACTCAAATAAGGAGGTCCGTCATGTAAAATAAATGAATTAGTTTTATCTCTGTTAGAAAGAATTTTGTCATAAATTTTATTTTCTTCCCAAAATTTTTGAATTTCCAATTCTCGAACAGTAGCATTTGCTCTCATTGCTAATGTAGTCTGAGGCAGATTCAAAGTATCTTTGTATTCTGTTTTTACATCATTTGCCATTCTCTTTATCCTTCTTTTATTTCTTCAGTAACTAAATTTTTTTCATTAGATTTTGTTGTATAGTTTTTTGCCAAATTTCCTATTTCCGCAGCCAAACTTTCTTCCTTTGAAGTACGAACAAACTCTTTCATTTTTTCATAATCAAAAACATTTTCCCATCTTGCAATAACAACAGTTGCAACACAGTTACCGATAAGATTTACGGTAGTTCTGCCCATATCAAGAATTTGATCAATACCTAAAAGTATTGCAACCCCAAGAATAGGAATCTTAAAGCTTGCTAATGTTCCGGCAAGAACAATTAATGCCGCTCTTGGGACACCCGCAACGCCCTTACTGGTAAGCATCAAAGCGAGCATTATAATCAGTTGTTGATTAATATCCAGATTTATACCGACAAGCTGTGATGAAAAAATAACCGCCATTGCAAGATACAACGTACTTCCGTCTAAATTAAACGTATAACCTGTAGGCATAACAAATCCGATAATATTTTTAGGAACGCCGTAACGCTCCATTATATCCATAGCTTTAGGAAATGCTGCCTCTGAACTTGCCGTAGTAAATGCAAGTAATGCAGGTTCCTGCAAAGCTCTTATTAAACTTCTGAATGATATTTTTACAATCTTGCATACAATAAACAAAACCAGTATTACAAATACTGCAAACGCAAAATATAATGCCCCTATAACCTTAAAATAATTCTTTAATATAGCCAGTCCGTTTGCGCCGACTGTGGATGCTATAGCACCGAATATCCCTAACGGAGCAAAATACATTACATATTCGGTAAATTTAAACATCACCTGTGAAACAGACTCCAACAAATCAAGAATTGGTCTTGCCTTTTCCTTACAAGCACATATTGCGACAGAAAAGAATATAGCAAAAACAACTATTTGCAATAAATTACCGGTTGCCATAGCATCAACTATACTTGTCGGAAATATATCCGTAATCATCTGTCCCACAGAAGTATGAGCTTGGCTTGCCGCAACAATACCGGCTGCTTGCATATTTATGGCATGTTCACTTGTTCCCATAACAAACCCGACACCGGGTTTAAATATATTTGCCATAGTTAAACCGATAATTAAAGCTAACGTTGTAACTATTTCAAAATAAATAATTGTCTTAATTCCGATTTTACCGAGGCTTTTAGCATCACCATGTCCTGCAATACCAACCACAAGAGTTGCAAACAATAGCGGAGCTATAATCATTTTTACCATTCTCAAAAATATTGCAGCAAACGGATGCATTTTTACCGCAAAATCAGGGGCAAAATGACCGACAATTACACCCATAATCAGTGCAATGAATATAAGGGCTGTGAGTTTTGAATGTTTCAAATTCGGTACCTCAATAAGATTATATACCAAACATTATAAATGTAAAATGCTTATCGCTGCAATTATTTTATTTTACAAGTAAAACCACAAAATTATTCTTGCATATTTTGAAAGTAAAATTGCCAGATAACTGAATACAATATCATACAATATCTTCAAGCCGCTCTGCGCCTCTATCCAACTCGTAACAAAATCTATTCCTGCGTGCCTTATATATGCAAACACCGTCATATAAATTATCCCTGACAAATGGATTAATAAAACACCGGCCGCTACAGCTTTTAAAACATTAATGTATGAGTAATCTTTTTTTAATATCGTTCCTACAAGCACTGCTGCCGGCAAATAAGCAAGTATATAACCAAAACTGTATTCCGTTACATAATGAAGTCCGCCCCCTAATGCAAACACCGGAAATATAAATAAGCCCAATAAAATATATAATAGTATACTTAAGAAACCATACTTCCTTCCCAATAACCCAACTATAAAAAGAACTACAGGGATTTGAGGAATATATTTTATAGTAAAGATCCAGTCCTCAACTTGCAGCGGATTTCCGCTAAAAAGCTTAAAAGGAACTATCAGATGACTGACATTAATCTGCAAAAAAGTAGCTACAACAAGCAAAAATGAGCAAAACAACATAAGCATCAGTATGCCTATCCCAAGATGAATTCCCTTCTTCTTTTTGTTTTTTGATAAATCCTGTTTTTTTAATTTTTTCTTTCTCTTTTTTATTTTAGGAATTACTTCTTGATTACTTGCAGCATCCGGCTCAAATTCGTTTTGTCCGTTATATTCATTATTTTCATGATTTTCATTCATTGATTGAGACAACCTTTTTAAGATTTTCTGTATTCTTGTTGTATAATGTCTTAAATTTATCGTAAAAAATATTTTCTGTCCACATTATTAAGGCATCTTCATTATTGTCTTGATAATATTGTTTTCTGGTACCCAAAGACTTAAACCCGTATTTTTCGTACAATCCGATAGCCTTAATATTTGAAACACGCACTTCCAGTGTAATGTATTTAATCCCATTTTTATAGCAATCTTCAATTGCTGTATGCAATAGAGACTCTCCGACTTTTTTCCTTCTGTAATCGGGATGCACTGAAATATTTGTAATATGAGCCTCTTCCATTATTTGCCAAGTTCCGATATACCCTATCAGATTTCCGTTTTCATCAGCAGCACAAAAATAATGTGCCAAATCATTTGATAATTCATTAAAAAAAGATTCCTTCGACCAATGATGCTCACCGTAGGATTCTTTTTCTATGTTAACTATATTGTCTATATCCGTTTTCAACATCTCACGGACAAATAATTTCAAAATACTCGAATTATTCATACCATAATTTTATCACAAATAAAAAAATCCTTACCGATTGGTAAGGATTTTAATGTTATTTTTATCAAAAGATTTGACTTATGCTTCTGCCTCTTCAGCAGCAGGAGCTTCTTCAGCAGCCGGAGCTTCAGCAGCAGCTTTAGCCTCTGCCTCTGCAGCAGCTTTAGCTTCAGCTTCAGCCTGAGCTTTTGCTTGAGCCTTTTTAGAAAGTTTAACGGTTTCTTTCTTCTTATAATTCAAAGTACCGTCAGCGTTGCAATTTTTCATCAAATATGCAACTGTTTCTGTAGGCTGAGCACCTTTTTTAACCCATTCTTGAGCGGTAGCTACATCAAACTGCATAACCTTAGTTTTAGGATTATAATGTCCTAATTCTTGAATAGGTCTGCCTTCTCTTTTTGTAGTTGAATTAATTACAATAATTCTGTATGATGGGTTTTTCTTTGCGCCTAATCTTTTTAATCTGATTTTTAACATTTTGTTTTTCCTTCTTATTAATTGTACTTTTGTCGGAATTCCGACCGCCGCTTGCCGGTTTCCCTTGAACAAGGCTAAGAGGAATTGCCCGTTCCGGTACCCATGTAACCACAAACCTTTATGAATTGCAAGCAAAATTATATTATCGTGTAAAAAATCTTTTTAAATTAATCTTCTTCAAGACTTAAAACAGCCATAAACGCTTCCTGCGGAACCTCAACACGTCCGACGGATTTCATACGTTTTTTACCTTTTTTCTGTTTTTCCAAAAGTTTTCTTTTACGTGTAATATCACCGCCATAACACTTATCAAGTACGTTTTTACGCATAGCTTTAATATTTGTCCTTGCAATAATTCTGCCTCCTATGGCAGCTTGGATAGGTACTTCAAATAACTGTCTCGGTATTATATCTTTCAATTTTGTAGTTAATTTTTGACCGATATAAAATGCACTATCTTCATGACAAATAACAGATAATGCATCCACTACTTCTCCCGCAAGCATTACATCAAGTTTTACAAGTTTTGAACGCTTGTAATCACAAAACTCGTAATCCATACTTGCATAACCTTTTGTACGTGATTTTAATTGATCATAAAAATCAGTAATGACTTCCGATAAAGGTATTTCATATTCAAGATTAGCTCTGATTTTATCAAGATAAGACATATTTTTAAATATGCCGCGTTTAGTTTGAGCCAAATCCATTAACGTCCCGACATAATCATTCGGGGTAATTATAGAAACCTTCACATAAGGCTCTTCTATATAATCTCTATACTGTGCCCCGGGTAGGTTTGCAGGGTTATCAATTTCAACCATTTCTCCGTTTGTTTTATAAACTTTATAAACAACAGAAGGAGCAGTCGTAACAATTGATAGTCCATATTCTCTTTCTAATCTTTCCTGTGCGATTTCCATATGCAGCATTCCTAAAAAACCGCAACGAAAACCAAATCCCAATGCTGAAGATGTTTCAGGTTCAAATGTAATACTGCTGTCATTTAACTTTAATTTTTCCAAAGCTTCTTTCAAATCCTGATAGTCGTCATTATCAACCGGATACAACCCTGAAAATACCATCGGCAAAGCTTCCTTATACCCAGGTAAAGGCTCCGGTGCAGGATTTTCGGCATTTGTAATAGTATCACCTACAAATCTTGTTAATTCCTTGATAGATCCGGCAAAAAATCCAACATCTCCGCATTTTAATTCTTTTACAGAAACTCTCATCGGGGTTTGATAACCTAATTCTACAACTTCAACCTCTTTACCTGTAGCCATAAATTTTACTTTATCCCCGACCTTAATAGAGCCGTCGACAACTTTAAAGAAACACAAAGTCCCGAGATATTGATCATAAACACTGTCAAAAACCAATGCTCTTAAAGGTTTATCTATTGTATCCTCGGGCGGCGGAATTAAATCAACAATAGATTCTAATACTTCTTCTATCCCTATACCCGCTTTAGCACTTACCGGAATTGCAAGAGAAGCATCAATTCCGAGAACTTCTTCTATTTCTTCTCTCACACGTTCTACATCCGCAGACGGCAAATCAATTTTATTGATTACAGGAATAATTTCCAAATTTTGTTCTGCAGCTAAATATACATTTGCCAACGTTTGTGCTTCAACCCCTTGAGTCGAATCCACTATTAATAAAGCACCTTCACACGCTGCAAGCGAACGTGATACCTCATATGAAAAATCAACATGTCCCGGAGTATCTATCAAATTAAGCTCATACTTTTTACCGTTTTTTGAAGTATATTCCATCCTTGCGGTATTTAATTTTATCGTTATACCACGCTCACGCTCAATATCCATTGAATCCATAATCTGATTTTGCATATCACGCTGAGCCACAGTACCTGTTTTTTCTAACAGTCTGTCGGCCAGTGTAGACTTTCCATGGTCAATGTGGGCAATGATACAAAAATTTCTTACATTATCTCTGTATTTCATAAGACTTATACTAACACAAAAAAAGGGACAAGCAAATAACTTGTTCCTTTTATGCTTTTTATATATCGTATCAGCGTCATCTTTTTAGGGTAAATAACTGATAATTAAGTTTTAAGCATCTTTGCAGCCGCTTAAAACATTATGAATAAGTCCGCCGAAGAACCCTGCAACTGCACCTAAAGTAACAAATGCAATCGTCGGACGTTTCATATTTTTAACTGCTGAATTATAACCTTTTACATAATATTTAGTAGAATTTTGAGCTTTTTCATTTACCTGAGCCACAATATTTTTGAATTCAGCCATATCTTTTTCAGACAAGCCTAAACCTCTGAATTTCATAAATTTCATAGCCGGTTTATCAGCACCGGCTTTTGCTGCATCTTCAGCAGAAGCCAAATGTTTGTCTACCATTTTTATAAAAGCATCCTGAGCCGGAGTCTTGTTTTCAAGCGCTCTAATCTCATCGATGACTTGACCTTTTGTAAGTTTTGCATCTTCCTTAACTTTAGCCAAACCTATATAGTAAGCTTTATTTTTTTCGCTATTTTGTAAAGGAATCATGTTCTTTGCCGCATATCCCAACACAGCTCCGCCTACAACTCCCTTGGAAATTGAGCCGAATACTGAATATGGATTTCTGTCTTGTGTGCTAATTGAATTTACTCTTGCCATAGTTAATAACCTTTTACTTTTTAATATCCTACTGACTATGATTTACATACACTTACATATCAAGATTTTCCATAAGAAAAACCTTAATGAATTTATATGTAGGTGAATTTGCACTTAAATATTTTAAATAATTAACACGAAACCTTAATTACATAAAACTGAGTAATCAAATCCAAATCGGATTATAACATAAAATTATTTTTTTGTCAATACCTTCATGAAATTCAGAATTAACATAATAAAAACAACAACTGCAATAGCCACAAAGTAAATTTTGATAGTATTTTCGCCCATAAATAATGTTGCAAAGGCACCGGCAATTATTGCACACGAAGTTAAAATTACAACAGTTTTCTTTTGAGAAAATCCGGCATGGAGCAATTTGTGATGAATATGTTCAGCATCTGCCACAAACGGCGACTGCCCTTTAAAAATTCTTCTCAAACTTGAATAAGTAATATCAACAATCGGCACTGCAAGCACTATAAACGGTAATAATATTGCAAGTGTGGCTGCCTTCATAACACCTGTAATTGATATTGTTGCAAGCAAAAATCCGGAAAATAGTGCACCGCTATCCCCCATAAAAATTTTTGCCGGATTAAAGTTATAGGTTAAAAATGCGAGCATGGAGCCTGCCAAAATAAATCCGATTAACGCAATTATAGGGTTTGGCGGCACCATTGCAAGAGCAATAATTGCAAGCGTTATAGAGTTTATTGTGGTAACGGAACCGGCTAAGCCGTCTACACCGTCAATAAAATTCAATGCATTGCTTATGCCGACAATCCATAATACTGTTATCGGGTAAGACCAAAAACCTAAATCCACACCGCCAAAAAACGGAATATTATTTATTTGAATTCCCAAAAAGTAAACCAATGTTGCTATTGATAATTGTATTATCAACTTAAATTTTGCCGGCAGATTATAAATATCATCAATTAACCCCAACAAAAACATCAGCGAACTTCCAAGCAAAATTCCCGATAACAAACTTCCGGTCGGGTAATAGCTCATAAACACCAAACATAAAAAAGTTAACATGGTACTTAACCAAATGGCAACCCCGCCAATACGTGATATCGGTTTATTATGAATTTTTCGCTCATTTGGCACATCAACAAGTCCTTCTCTCTTGGAAAAACTTATTACAAGCGGCACTAAAAATACCCCGAACATGTAAGCTATAATTGTACCGATAACGTGTGCATGAGTTAATTTTATAATCATCTTCTTATTACCTTTAAAACTTTACACCATGATTATACACGCTAATTTTTTCTTGTTAAGTATGTAAAGTATTGTTGTTATCCCAGAACTTTTTTATAAATATCGTCAATATGTTTTAAAAATGCTTGTTTATCAAAAATATTCTCAATCTCTTCATTTGAAAGACGAGAGGTGATTTCACTGTCTTTATATAGGTTTAATCTAAAATCTCCGTCATTTTCAAACGCCTCAAGGGCATTTCTTTGAACAATTCTATATGCATCTTCCCTTGTAAGCCCTTTTTCAATAAGCGTCAAAAGTACTTTTTGAGAAAATACTATCCCGCCGAATTTGTTAGTATTTTTCAACATATTGTCCGGATGAACAACTAAATTTTTCACTACACCGTTAAATCTTGACAGCATAAAATCAACCAAGATAAAACTGTCAGGAAAAATAATTCTTTCGGCAGAACTGTGAGAAATATCTCTTTCATGCCACAAATTAACATTCTCCAATGCCGCTATTGAATTTGATCTTACCACTCTTGCAAGCCCGCACAAGTTTTCACTTAATACAGGATTTTTTTTATGCGGCATAGCGGAAGAACCCTTTTGATTTTTACCAAATCCCTCTTCCACTTCTAAAACTTCCGTTCTTTGCAGATGTCTTATTTCAGTTGCAAACTGCTCAATTACAGTTGCAATAAGTGCCAGAGATTGCATAAGATGTGCATGATAATCTCTTGCAATTATTTGTGTAGAAATTTTTGCAGGTCTAAGCCCTAAATTTCTGCAAGTAATTTCTTCTATTTCAGGCGGAATATTACTATAAGT
>ONTD01000194.1 GCA_900320675.1 uncultured bacterium | reverse complement strand
ATACTATAAAGACATAGTTGATAGCTTTTTGGTGCCGAAGGCACCTCTTCTATCTTTGGCGGAGATATAAATACTATAAAGACATAGTTGAGAGCTTTTGGGTGCCGTAGGGACCTCTATTAGCTAACCACGGAGATTTGCGGCATCTTTCAGGTACACAAAAACCGGTTTAAAATTCTCTTCGCAATTTACCACGACTAAAACTCGTATACATTTTTTTAATGAATTTTCTACGTTCATTTCCTGAACGCACATAAAGGCGGTATCATTCCACCCTAAATTTTTTCTTATAAATTTTGCAGGGTATGCTTTATCTAAATCTTTTGTTGCTGTAAACTCAACGTAAGCCACGTCTTTTTCCCTTAAATTATTTTTTTCAACAATCGATTTGAACAATTCCAAAGAAGCTGATTCTATTGCTTCTGTTGTATTTTCATCAACTGATATTGCACCTCTGATACCCTTTATCATTTGTTTTTAACTCCGTTATACCAATCTTTTGCAGGCATTACGCCTTTTCCTTCAGGTTTTACTTCCAGCAGTATTATGCAATCTTTACCGCATCCGACTTTAATTCCTTCTTTGTTTACTTCAAGGAATTCCCCGCATTTGCCGGAACCTTCGCATACTTTTGTTTTCATAACTTTTATTAATTTATCATTATAGATAAAATACGCTGATGGAGACTTATAGATTCCTCTGACAAGATTATGTATTTCATTAGCAGATTTAGAAAAATCTATTTTTGTCTCTTCTTTTTGTAATTTACCTGCCATACAAACTCCTTCTTCACACTGAGGAACAGGTGTAAGAGTTTTGTTAACAAGCCCTATAAGAGTATCCTCGACCATTTGAGGCGATTTCTCGCTAATGATATTATACAAATCTTCGCAATTCATATCTTCAGGAATCGGAATAGTTAATTTTTTGCAAACATCTCCGCAATCAAGTCCTAATTCGGTAATCATTGTACATATTCCGGTTTCCTTTTCTCCGTCGATTATGGCTCGTTGGATAGGGTTTGCCCCGCGGTATTTTGGTAAAAGAGAGGCATGGAGGTTTATCGTCTCATATTTTGGGATGTCCAATACTTCTTGAGATAATATCTGCCCAAAAGCAAAGGTTACAAAAAAATCCGGCTCTAATGCTTTTAAAGATTCCTGAATGTCAGGTTCTTTCCTTATGGATTTTGGCTGAAATACAGGTATATTATGCTGCAAACCGAATTCTTTAATCTTCGACATAATTATCTTATGTCCTCTTCCGGATGGTCTGTCGGGCTGTGTAACAATTCCGATTACTTCTGTATTTTTAGAATTATATAGATATTCAAGAGTTTTTAACCCAATATCAGGTGTCCCGAAAAATACTACTTTAATCATTTTTTAATTCAGCCTCTAATTCAGGTTCTTCCACTAAAAAATCCTCTTCCACCGGTGGCAGACCATATTTTGCAAGAACATTATCCGTTTCAAATCTATTTACACAGTGGTCAATAAATAATATTCCGTTGAGGTGATCGAACTCATGTTGAATTGCTCTTGCAAGAAGTGTTCCGTCTGTTGCTTCCATTATAAATGGTCTGCCGTGAGTATCCAAAGCTTTTACTGTTACATTTTTATATCTTTTTACATCGGTATATGCTTCCGGAAAACTCAAACATCCTTCATTGCTGACAATGGCACCTGATTTTTTTATTATTTTCGGATTAATAAATACCATAGGTCTCAGCGGTTCATCATTAGTAGAAACGTCTATCACGAATACTCTGTAATTTACACCTATCTGCGGTGCTGCTAAACCTACACCGTTTGCGCTATACATTGTTTCCAACAAATCATTTACCAATTCAGTTATCTTTTTTGATACTTTATGAACCTCTTTTGACGGTTCTCTTAATGATTCTGCACCATACTTTAATATATTTTTGATTGCCATAATGATTAACCTCTCTTATGAATATACTACACTAAAGAGTGCTCTTTTGCAATTATCTGACGTTTAAAAATTTATGCATTTGAGGGATTAGTCTTACCTTTTTATACTTGCTTACAAATTTATCAAAAACTAACTCGCAATATTCTGTTGTTACCGCAAAGCTTTCTGCTTTCATCTGAGGCTGTAATATCAGTTCAACATTGTATTTTGAAACAAGTTCAATAACTTTTTCAATTTCTGCTTCGGTAATTTCTGAATTAAATACTACTTTAACAAAAGTCTTTTTCCTTTTTGATATATTCAAAAACTTATCAACCGCTGAAAAATCAACATCCATTCCGGTAGAACTGGGAAGTTTTATATCTGCCGAGACAATATCTACAAGATTAATAATTCTCTCTAACTGATTAGGTAATGTCCCGTTTGTTTCCAAATAAATTTTGTGTCTGTTCAGTTTGGCAAGCGGGAGAAAATCCTTTAAAAATTCAACAGACAATAATGGTTCCCCGCCGGTTAAAGACAATACCATATCATTCCCGAAAGAATTAATTTTATTTATAAGTTCTTCCGGCGAATATTGTTCTGATTTTCCAACATCAAAATCTGTATCACAGTATTTGCACTTTAAATTACAGCCGCAAAACCTGATAAATAATTGGCGTTCCCCAACATAAGGACCTTCGCCTTGTATTGATAGGAATATTTCTCTCACATTTGCTTTTGACACGATTACTATTCTCTTACTTTGTTTTCAGATACTTCTTTCAACTTCTTGTATATTTTTATTTCTTCTTCGGTTAAATTTTTCGGAAGTTGAATTTCTACAGTTATAATCATATCACCAATATTTCCGTTTGTCTTCAAACCTTTATTTGCAATTCTAAATTGTTGTCCGGACATAGTCATGGCAGGAACGGAAAAACTTAATTTACCGTCAAATGACGGGATATCAACTTGTGTCCCTAATACTGCCTCAAACGGTGAAACAGAAAGTTTATATAAAACGTTGTTTCCGTCTAAAGTCATATTTGTGTCGTTTTCAACCTTTAGTGTAATATAAAGATTCCCGTTCGTTCCGCCAAAAAATCCGGGATTACCTTCACCAACAAGCCTTAATTTTGAATTGTTTCTTACTCCGGCGGGAATTTTTACAGTAATTTTTCTATTCTGTTCATATACTCCGGTTCCGTTACATTTTGAGCATCCGCAGCCATTGATAAATTTTCTGCCCTGACAATGAGGGCATAATTCCTTGTGCATTATATTTAGCACCCTTTCACTTCCGCTAACGGCTTCCGTCAATGTTATTGTTATTTCTGAATATATATCATCACCATTTTTCGGATTCCTTTTTGATGATTTTTCAGAGTGTTTTTTAGTAATTTCATCCAAGATGGAATTAACTTTGTCTCTGAAAAAACTTTGTGAATAAGCATCTTTCCAAGATGTTTTGGTATTGCTGCGTGTATATGTTGTTTCTTTATTGGTTGTTGCGTTAGTATTATAATTGTTCGTTGATTTGCCGGTATTTTTAAATCTTGACGAAGCGGAATCGGTACTGCTACCTGAATTCGGTCTGTCATATTTAGGAGTTTTATGAAATCCGTTTTCGGAATCATATTGTCTTCTTTTTACTCCATCAGACAAGATTTCATATGCTTCAATAACATCTTTGAAACGTTGCACACTGTCCGGTGCTTTATTTACATCCGGATGATATTTTCTGGCAAGATGTCTGTACGAAGTTTTTACTTCATTTTCATCGCTGTCAGGTGTAACTCCAAGAATATCATAATAATTTTTTTTACATTTCATTACCATATAAATATTTATAATGATGGTTAAAAATTTTTCAACATTATTTTTGGTAATTTAAAAAAAATTTTTTCTTGTTGCGGGAATAATTCCTCTAACCGTTATAATTTATACTGAAACCGATAGAAGGACGACTGCTCTTATCACGGAATGCATCTTCTTTGATTTTCATATTCTGATTTTTTTGAACAGGCATGATAAAATCATCAGCTTGTATATCACGTCTTCCGTCGGAAATAGCTATATCTGACGCTTTATCAATAAGAACTGTGATATCACGGTTTGAAAATCCTCTTGTAAGGTTCACAACTTTGGCAAGTTCTTCTTTATTAGCGGCTAAAGCCTTGCCTTTCGGATAACTGTTTAAATTTAGTGTAAGAACGCTTTCTCTTGTTTTATCGTCCGGTAACCCAAGATAAAATTTTTGGTCAATTCTGCTTCTTATTGCATTATCGACTAAATCGAAATTGTTTGTTGCCCCAAGAACGATAATATTATCACCCCTTGCATCATCCAAAATCTGTAAAAGTGTACCGACAAGCTTGTTATCCTCAGAATTTTTGCCGGTAGAATCTCTTTTTGCCGTCATGGATTCCATTTCATCCATCATCAAAAATACAGGTGTACCGCCGGCTTTTGCCTGATTTTTTACGTAATTATAAGCATCTTGAATTTGTCTTGAACTTCCGTTTACAAGAGACGAACCTATTTTTGATATTTTAAACTTGTACATAGGAATCCCTGATTCAAGAGCGATAGCTTCCATAAAATAAGTTTTCCCGCACCCTGACGGTCCGTATAACATTATACCTCTGGGGAATTTTTTACCGTACTCAATCCTGTCAAGTTCGGCTTGCTCAGGATTTTTTATCGGATAGACTAATTTTCTGTATACGTCAGATTTTATATCATCCATACCGCCGATACTCTCAAAACCGGTAGGTGAAAATTCGTTTGGAATAAATTTTTCAACTAAATTTTTAACATCTTTTTCAGACTTTGTTTTGGTTCTTGATATGCCGTTAGCTTCATCAGCCGCACCATTTTTATAATCATTTAATTCTTGCTCAATCTCTTTTTTTGTTTTCAGAATTTCTTCGTTAATATCTAATTGAGCCGCAGCAACTGCCTCATCGTATTCTATTGTCTTGGAAATATTTGAAACCACACCTGAAAGCCAATGATATTCGTCATTTTCAAGATGCCGCTCTTTTTGTTCTTTTTTATATCCTTCAAGCTCTCTGCGTCTATAGTCTAATGCAGGAAATCTTTCGTTAATTTTATCCACAATAATACTTTTTGGAATGGTGAACAAATCGTCATACAAATCAACCCTGTTTTCATCATGGTGTTTTTCTGCAGCCCTAAGACTGTCTTCCATACGCATACAGTATTCGTTCATCTCCCTGAGATATTTTGCGGTGTCTCTGGCTTCAGGAGATTTCTTTTGCTTTTCTGCTTTTCTTAACTTTCTGTTTACTTCTTCATTTAATTTCTTGTCATATCCGAATGTTGGAGAATTTGCTATACTGTGTATTCTCATTTTATTAACCCCTTACAATACAAAAATGTTAATACAGAGAAAGTAAAATTACTATCAATGTAATACATATTTTTACAATACTTAATTAAATAAAATACCGACTATTGCAGCAGACATATAACCGGCTAAAGTACCTGCAATAAGTGCTCTGACACCCAGTCTCGCCAAATTTTTCCTCTGGTTTGGAGCCAATTCTCCGATACCGCCCAATTGAATGGCGACAGAACCGAAATTGCCAAAGCTGCATAACGCAAAGCAAGCTATCAGATAACTCTTTTGAGATAATTGCTGCGGAAGGTTTGTTAAATCTACATATGCTACCATTTCATTTAACACAAGTTTTGTTCCCATAAGGCTTCCGACTGTCGTAGATTCATTTAGCGGGCATCCCATTAAGTATGCAAACAATGCGAACACCTTTCCCAAAATCATCTTTAACGAAAGCTGTGTCAAATCAAATGAAGCAAAATTTATATGTAAATATTTAACAATTAAATTTCCCGTACCGGAAAGTACCCAGTCAATCATAGCAACTAACGCAACAAGTGCAAGAATCATTGCAACAACATTTATCGCAACTTTCATACCTTCCGAAGCACCTGAAGATATTGCATCAAATACATTAATATATGGTTTTCTTCTCTTACTGTACGAAATAGAGAAGTTTTCACTTGTTTCGGGGGTATGGGTTTCCGGATACATAATCTTTGCAATAATCATAGCTCCTGGCACTGCCATAACAGAAGACGCCAATAAATAATGCGCCGGAATTCCTATTGATATATATATAGGCATTGTCGCAGCAGAAATACACGCCATACTGCCTGCCATTGATGCCAATAACTCCGAACGGGTTAATTTTGCAAGATATGGTCTAATCATAATTTGTGCAGATATCTGACCGACAAAAGCACTGGCAACATTCGATAATGCCTCTGCTCCGCTTACTGACATTAACTTGTTCATTGCTCGCCCAAATACAGGTATAACTCGCTGCATAATTCCGTAATAATAGAGAATATTCACCAATATCATCATAAAGATTAAAGAACATATTAATTGAAGAGCAAAAATATTTGTACCATGCCCAAATATTTCCAACTTAACATTATCCAAAAGCGGTCCAAAAACGAAGGAACCGCCTTCTTTTGCAAAATCTAAAATTTTCTGGATAAACACTCCTATATCCATAAATAAAGCTCTTCCAAACGGAACCTTGAATATAAAAAATGCCAGTGATACTTGAAGTAAAAAGCCTATTCCGACTGTCTTATAGTTTATTGCTTTTTTGTTGTTTGACATCAAATATGCCAGTGCAAATATAAATATTATCCCGAAAATTCCAAAAAATCTGCTCATATAACCCTCTATAAAAATGTATAAAAAGATTATACAAAAAAAATAAAGAATAGCAAATAAGTTGAAAATAACATATCGAAAGTTACGACGTTAGGTCGTTAAGTCGTTAAGTTCTTTACGTATTTAGTAATGTAGGGTGCGTGTTAACGCACCGCAATACGTCGTTAAGACGTTAGGACGTTAGGACGTTAAGACGTTAAGTTCTTTACGTTAGTTTGTTTTTGTTCAGGTTCTTCAAAATTTTAGATTGACTTATTACCCGATACGAACTTATCGTCTTTTTCAAGTCGTTAGGTCGTTAAGTCGTTAAGTCGTTAGGTCGTTAAGTTCATTTCAGCCCTTCGGGCGAGTTGATTATTTTAACTGTGCGACAGCACCGTATAGAACTTATCGTCTTAT
>ONTD01000095.1 GCA_900320675.1 uncultured bacterium | reverse complement strand
TAAGCAAAATTTTAGGTTTATGTGGTTTATAATAATAGCAGCAAAACATATCGGAAGGATTTGTATGGCAGTAGATAAAATTTCTTTTAGTGCAAGTTACGCAAAAACCGAAAACGGGAATTACTATAAGAAAAAGAAAACCGGCAAACGCATCGGAACTATGGTGGGGCTGGCTGCCGGTGTCGGAATTGCTGCACTACCTACTTCACAGTTTTTAGCCTTAGGCGCAGCAAGCAGAATGTTTCCTAAAAGTCCGGGAAAAATGTTTGCAGCAACATACGGAATTTTAGGTGCCGGAATTATTTGTATCGCAGGTTTGTTCAGAGCATTAGGCGGTATTCCGGACAACATCATTAACAAAAAAAGAAGAACTAAAGCTGACCACATTGCCTAATCGGTATTGACGTAATTCTTATAATATACGATACTGTTATTGTAATGAGTAAGAACAAAAATGTTATAGCATTAGTTGATTGTGATTCGTTTTTTGTTTGTTGTGAACAAAAAGTTAATCCTGAGTTAAAAGGGAAGCCGGTTTCTGTTATTTCTAACAAAGACGGATGTGTTATTTCGCGTTCACGTGAAGCTAAAAAATTGGGTGTCAGAATGGGGGAGCCCTTATTTATGGCAAAAAAAGAGCATCCTAAAGGCATTTATATTGTTGCAAATCACGAATTGTATTCTAAGACTTCTCATGAAGTTATGGCATTATTAAAGGATTTTTCACCTACAGTTGAAATTTACTCTGTTGATGAGGCTTTTGTTGATTTTACGGGATTATCAAAACTTTATAAAATGGATTATATGGAACTGGCTCGGTACTTAAGACAAAAAATTAAAGACGAGCTTGATATATCGGTATCGATTGGTCTAAGCTCTTCAAAAACCCTTGCAAAACTAGCCTCTGACAAGGCTAAAACAAACAACTGCGGAGTTTACCGTATAAATTCGGGTTATATAAAAGAAGAATTAAAAAACACCTCAATTGATGAGATATGGGGGATTGGCAGAAATTTAACTAAATTGCTTCATTCATCCGGAATAATTACAGCATATGAACTGGTTTCTCAGTCTGATATATGGCTTGATACAAAAATCGGAATAAGAGGTTTGGAGATGAAACACGAATTACTCGGAGAAACAGTTTCTCCGGTAACTAACTACGTAAAACCGCCTAAATCAATCCAAAATACCAGAGCTTTAGGGAAATTCACTTCCGATATAAATTATATAAAAAATGAGTTAAATATACACATTCACAGAGGCTGCTCGAAATTAAGATATCTGGGAGCAAAAGCAAATATAATAAGCGTAATGCTAAGAACTAAAGATTTCAAGGTATTCTACAAAAAAAAGGTACTTGATAAACCCACCTGCTATGAGTGGGAAGTCTCTGATATAATTTTCGAAATGCTTAACGAAATATACATTCCCAACATATTATACAGGAGTTCCGGTGTAGTACTGGAAGGAATCACCTACGATAGCGGGGAACAGCTGTACCTGTTTGCAGATAACAACACTGACACGAAAAACCAAAAACTCGCAGCCTGTCTTGACAAACTGGAAAGTCGTTTTGGCAAAAACGTCGTAAAAACAGGATTCGTAATCCACAAAGACGAACCAAATTCACAGGAAGTAGTCAAAAAATTTTAAAAAGGTCTTGTTTGATTAAGTTTCAACCTTAATTCTCTAAATCTTGCAATATCTTCCTGAGTCTTTCCGGAATCCTTAAATACTGCTTGACTTGCAGGGTGCACCATCAATACATAATCCATATGGATTTCTAAAAAATTATATTTTCTTGGCGGCTGATTACCTGTTCTTGGATAAATCTCAGCATTTGTAACAGCAAGAAATCTTCTCTCTCTGTCGTTCAACAAATCCGTAAGTTCGCGGTTTGTGTTAGTATATTTTGAAACATGCACAATTCCTTTTATATCGTGATCCGCCGTCAAAATTGTTACTTCTATAGGTACTGTATCAATATTTTTTGCCATTACAATTTCCTTAAACTCTCTCTTATTATTTTTAGTATATTATATTTATCGGTTGTTGTCCATACTGTATTTTATCTATTTTATATTTTTTTGCGCATCCTTGTTCCGTAAACCTCGTGGACATCTACAACAGACAAGAAGGCGTTCTCATCATATTGTTTTACAACTTCTTTCACTTTACTCATTTCAAGACGAGAAACCACACAATATATAAGAGTTTTATCCTGTTTTGAATACCCGCCTATACCTTTTAAATATGTTACACTAATATCGTAATCCGTAATTAATGTCTGTCCGATATCTTCGGCCTTGTTACTAATAATCCTTACAGATTTAGAACTGTTTAACCCTTCCAGCACAGCATCAATAACTTTATATGCTATGAAATAAGTCAAAATAGAATACATTGCACTTTCCCACGTCAAAACCAATCCGGCTGCAATATATATCAATATGTTAAATCCCATAACTATCTCACCTACAGAAAAGCCGAACTTTTTGGATAAAACCAGCGCCATAATTTCAGTTCCGTCAAGCGAGCCTTCATGTTTTAAAACAGTACCTACCCCCGTACCAAGGATTATACCTCCGAATATTGTTGATAACAAAACGTCATTAGTTACAACAAAATGTATATGGTGAAAGACATTTGTAGCAATTGACAGCATTGCAACTGCAAAGAATGTTTGTATTACAAAATATTTCCCCATCTTTGTGAACGCTAAACATATAAACGGTAAATTAATTAAAAGTATTGCCAAACCAAGATTAAATCCGAATATGTAATTCAGTATCATGGAAATACCGACAACTCCGCCGTCAATAATTTTGTTTGGGACCAAAAAACACTCCAAAGCAAAACCTGCAATAAAAGCACCTAACGTCAAGAAAAATGCCTTATTTAATATTTGGGTAAATCTTATTCTCTTCTTTGTTCCTGTTTTTGGCATAACTGCTCCCGTAATTATTTTTCCTGCTTGTCTTCTTTTTTTATTCCCATCAAATTGTTGAAACTAAATAAGGCCCTCTTTTCACCAGATGCCGATAAAGTTTTATAACCTAAAATTTGTTCCAAATCCGCCTTTAATGTTGTTAAATCATCATATTTTCTTAAAGTACCGTCAAGTGTAAGTGAAACATCACCGGTTTCTTCCGATACAACCAAACAAGCGGCATCACTTGTTTCTGACATACCTATAGCGGCTCTATGGCGTGTTCCGTATTTCCAGCTTAACTTTGGATCTTCTGTGAGCGGTAATAATACACCGGCAGATATAATTTTAGAACCGTTTATAACAACAGCACCGTCATGCAACGGAGTGTTAGGATGGAATATCGTAAGAAGCAATTCCGTCGACAAATCTGCATTCAACCTCGTTCCCACATCGTAATACGTATTGCTTAAATCTTTTTGGAACACCAGTAAAGCTCCGGTGTGTGATTTTGACAAAAATTTAACTGACTCTATAAGTACTTTAATAACATCTATTTGTTCGTTTTTCTTGTTGTTTGAACCGCTTCCGAAAAACCTTGCAAAAAAATCCGCTTGCCCCAAAAATCCGAGAAATCGCCTTAATTCAGGCTGGAAGATTACAATTAAACTCAAAGAAATTAATGTTACGATTGATTTTAAAAATACCCCTAATATTTTCAAGTTTAACCTTACAAGAATTTCAGACAACACCCAAACAAATATAAGAATAAATATTCCTTTAACAAATTTTTCCGATTGAGAATCTTTTATAAATTTTTTATAGAAAAAGAATAAAATCCCCAATATAGTAATAATTTCAAATACATTGGTCCAACTTAAAGACCAATCTAATGTACCTAATTGAAACTGTAACTCTGATAAAATCTTGTCAAACATCTATTTTAACCTGTCCGGAATTATGTCGTGGGAAACTAAATCATCCAAAGTCTCTCTATTAATAATAATATCAGATTGTGAATTATTTACAAGTACCATAGCTGATTTTTCTACTCTATTGTAATTTGATGCCATAGAATAATTGTACGCACCCGTGTTAAACACGCACAGAATATCGCCTTCTTCGGGATTTGGTAAATTTATTGATTTAATCAAAATATCTCCGCTTTCACAAAAACGTCCTGCAATTGTTACGTTTTGTAAATCCTTTTCTAAAGGTTTATTAGCAATTAGTGCATCATATTCTGCCTGATACATCGCAGGGCGGGCATTATCAGCCATTCCGCCATCTACTGATACATACTTCGTTCCGTGAGGCACCTGTTTTGAGCTGCCTATTGTATACAAAGTTACTCCGGACGTAGATATAATACTTCTGCCCGGTTCAAGTATTATTGTCGGAGGTTTAATTTGGTATTTTTCCACCGCCTTATTAAGACTTGAAATTATTACATCGGCTATTTCATACGTCGAAGGCGGATTATCATTTTGCGTATATTTTACACCCAAACCGCCGCCTATATTTATTTCATCAAGTTCTAAATTATACAACGAATTTAATCTTGAAAGCTCTTTTACCAATATATCAATTTCGTCATTATATACTTTTGTCTCAAATATTTGAGAGCCGATATGTGCGTGTAATCCGTGAAGTTTCAGGTTTGTATAATTATTTAGGATTAAATCCATAGCTTCATCAATTTGAGTAAGATCAAACCCAAATTTTGAATCCAGATGACCTGTTTGAATATATTCGTGAGTGTGGCATTCAATCCCCGGAGTAATCCTTAAAAGAATGTCCGCTACAACATTTTTACTTTTGGCAAGTTCATCCAACAATGACAACTCAAAGAAATTATCAACAGAAAACCTTCCTACTCCAAGCTCCAGTGCCAATAGTATTTCATCTGCCGATTTATTGTTACCGTTGAAGAGAACCTTTTTCATATCTGTACCGGATTTGTATACAGTGTATATTTCTCCTGCTGAAACCACATCAAAACCAAATCCTTCTTGAGAAATTATCACAGAGGTTCCGACAGAACAAAGAGCCTTTGAGGCATACAAAAATTTAACTTTTTCATAGCCCGAAAAAGCTTGCTTATAATCTTTGCATATTCCCCTTAGAGTTTCTTCATCAATTACATACAAAGGGGTGCCGTATTTGTCTGCCAACTTTGTTAAATCGCAGCCCCCAATTTCAATATTTCCGTCGGCATTAATTTTTGTAGTAATCGGTTTTAAATTCTGATTTACTGAATTCGGCATAGCAGGGTATCCTCATGTTTTTACTGTGATGATTGTAGCATAAAATAGTTTAAATTAAAAGTTATTAGCAATTATTGCCAAAACAGTTAACATAGACACCCATATCATAATATTTCTCGTAAAAAATAATCTTAAGTAAAAATTTGCCGTACCATTATTCTTAATTTGCTCCCAATTATCCAAAGGTTTATAAAACCACTTTATTTCTACGTTTTTATCAGGCTCAAAATAATAAGATAGAATCAACTTGTACAGTTCAAGTACCAACGGCACCGTCAACAGCGGGAGTAAACAGAAAAAATTATTTGAGCATATGGAAAACACTACATATCCCAAATACCCGATTGAATATATTACAAGTATTCCGGCAGCTATTTTTTGTTTGTCATTTAGTCTGCAGCAGATACTATTTTTACCCTCTATTTTGTCATTCTCATAATCCAAAACCTTGTTCATATATACTAATGAAACCGTAAACATTACAACCGCCACGGATAATATTAATACTGAAATTGAAAACTTACCGCACATAACGTAGTAAACACCTTCAAAAAGCAAAGGTCCGAATGCGGTTCCCACAGCAACTTCACTTAGTCCCGCTGATGATAATTTCGGATAACTTAGTGTTATAACCCCGCCTACCGCAGCGAGCACGATTACTCCGATACCACATCTTGCAGTAAGTATCATTCCGACAATTACGGCAATTGTGCAATATATAATAACCACCTTTAAAAGTTCATCTAAGCCTGCCTCATTGTTCTTTAAATATGCACACTTACTTTTTTTGACGCATTCCGCTCTTACTCCGGATTTAATTTCACTCCTATAATCCACATAATCATCAAATAAATTTGTCGCAAGATGTGCAAACGAAATTCCTAAAAGAGCTATAACCCCGTTTAAAATATTTCCTTTTTCAAAAAAAGAAAATATAAATACGGTCAACCACGACATAAATGTCATCGGAAGCGAAAAAGGTCTTGAATTTTTAAACCAAAATAATATCCTTCTATACATTTCTTATATTACTACCACGACAAAAATCTCGTAACATTGGTTCCGTTACCGTTTCTTATAATATTTAGTCCGGCAGGAACTACATAACCAGATTGATAATTTGTAACCGTTCCCTGTGTACCGTTACTGTTGGTATAAGTTGTTGTCGTTGTAATCGGCGGTTGATAAATCGTACTATATCCGCTTTGATACTGAGTTGTCGGGTAGTAATAATTCCCGTATGTTGTCGTAACTCCCGGATAAGAGTAGTATGATGAAGCAGAACCGTTTCGATTATATATAACATTTGTCCTCTGCACAGGTCTCGGAACTGCCGGAACAACAACCATTCCGCCATTAGGCATAACCACTTGCGGGGTTCGATATTGAGTAGGCGAACTGACGTAATACGTAGTATACGGTCCGTGTGCGGTATTTGTTGTTACACTGGCAGCTATAGCACCACCACATAACGCAAAGAATAAAATAAATGTTACTATTAATTTTGAAGTTCTGTTATGCATAAATTTCTCCATATATTACTAACGTTGTAGCAGATAAATTTGTTCATTTCTTCAATTTGTTAAGTATTGTAAAGTTGAGATAAAAGTGTAAATCTCACACTATACAAGAAATTCACCGATTTCAAAAAATATTATAACACAAAACGAATAAAAAAGCTTGCAAAATTATAAATAATATACTACAATTGTAGCAGAAGAGATAAATAAATTTTTCAATACGATTACTTATACAAAAACTTTTAGACGATACGTCTTAAAACTCCTAAATGTTTTAAAATTAAACCATCCACGGCTCCATTTGGAGCCATTATTTTTTTTGATTTAAGTACAGTCAGTGCGTTAAGGCTTAAAAAAGACGATAAG
>ONTD01000122.1 GCA_900320675.1 uncultured bacterium | reverse complement strand
TGTCGACGTGACGGAATCGGTATACGTGCACGTTTGAGGGGCGTGTGGGGAAACCCGTGCGGGTTCAAGTCCCGCCGTCGACACCATAAAAAGGAATTAGGACAAATGTCCAATTCCTTTTTATAGATATCAGACGTGATTGAACATGAATTTTTCACTAACTTTTGATAGATATTGCAAATTTTGACTGGCTGTTGTAGTATTTTCTTGTCTTGATGTTAATATATATCAGCATAATTGTTTTTTTTAATTTAAGGGGTGTGTATGATTTATGATGTTATAAGAACAAGTATTATAAATGCATATCAGACATATGGAAGCAGTGATACAAAAACTTTTAATAAATGTATGACTGAATTTTATACTAATGGGAAACAAAACCCCTCTGTTGCGCACATGATATTAGTTGACCAATTAAGAAAAGAGGGTGTAAAGCAGTCTCAGGTTAATAAACAACATTTAAAAACGATTAAGGAAAATTCTAAAGTCGATACCGAGTTGTTGGTGCCTTTTTCTGATGAAACTAAAATTATAGAAAGGCAGCTAAGCCGTGATACCGCACGTTTTGAAATGAATTTAGGGATTTTAAAATTCCTTCAAGCTAAAAAAACTCAAATGACTGATTTGTTAGCTGATGATGTAAAAAAGTTAAAGGAAAATTTTGATGCGGAATATAAATTGGCTTATCCAAAATCTTATCGAGTAAGAAAACAAATAATAGAAGGTACAAATTTTTCAATGGACAAAGTTGTTCCGAAACGTTCATATTATACAAAAATAAAATTAGCAGAGCCGGAGAAAGGATGGGAGTCTATTTATCCGAAAAGTTATGAAAATCGTTGTCGTTTAATAAGTATGGATAGAATAGGTAAAAAAGGAAAGGTGAATCGGTTAAAGAAAATATTTTGGAATACGCTTGTTGTAAAACAGCATGATTTGGTTAAATGCTTTTTAAAAATGGGTTAAGATTTGAAATTAAAATTTCTCGCTATTATTGTGGTATACTAATTTTATTAATTTGTATGCAGATCTTATTAATGGTAAAATAAAACACTTACAAACTTTATGACCTTATTTTAATACTTTTATTGCTTTCCCATTCATTATTAGCCGGATTTACGTATTTTTTGCCGACCAAGTAAAATTTTGGGCAATCATTACCTTCCCATTGTCCGCCTACAACATTTTTGTTATTATCTACTTCAATAATTTTTCTGCAAAATTCTACTTTCAGCTGACCGCCGGATGTAAAAGAGGTTTCACGCCCTTTACGGTCAGTGCTTGTTATAGTCCATCCGGTACCATCAATTACGTCGGTATCATAATCATATGTTTCCCATATGTATAATTTTTTACCTGCAATATTTTTTTCTTGTACGGGGTATCCCCAACTCTTAATTACTGAGTCTAAGGGATATCCAATCCAAGACCTTATGCATTTATCCATAAAGGAATCCCATGCAAATGCACTTAACGGTGTTAGTAACAAACAAAGTATTATCAACTTTTTCATATATCAGCCTTTCTTAATAATATGATAATTATAATTGTATTAGTGTTTTTTTGCAATAGCTGCTAATACTTTCGCTTTGAACTTAGAACCAGTCGCAGAAATTTTCATTACAAAGTGTGTTTCTTAAGTCGTCCATCGTGCTGACTCTTGTCATTTCGTATGTAACAGGAGTTATTGAGATTTTATTATTCCTGACGGCTGCAATATCTGTGTTTGCGCCTTCCGGTTCTGATATAAGTTCTCCTGCCATCCAGTAGTATGTTTTACCTCGAGGATCGACACGTTTTTCGTAATTGTCTGTAAACATTTTTCTTCCAAGTTCTGTTATTGCAATTCCTGCAATATCATCAACATCAAGTGCCGGTACATTTACGTTTAATATTGTTTTCGGCGGGAATTTAAAATCTTTCAAATGTTTGAGCAGGCTGTTGATAAATTTTCCTGTGTGTTGGAAGTCCTCGTAATCGCACTCCATACTGGCAAGAGATACCGCAATACTCGGTATGCCCATCATTGCACCTTCCATTGCACAACTTACTGTTCCTGAATAAAGAATATCCGCCCCTAAATTCGGTCCGTGATTTATCCCTGAAATTACCAAATCAGGTTTTTCATTATCCGATAATATTGCGTTTATACCTATTTTTACGCAGTCTCCCGGAGTACCGGTTGTAACCCAGGTTCTTTTTGCTCCGCTTATTGATTCAAGTTCTTCCACCCTAAGCGGGGTATGTAATGTCAGAGAGTGCCCTGCGGCAGAGCGTTCTCTATCCGGTGCTACTACATATACTTCGTGGTCTGCGGAAAGAGCTTTTGTCAAAACTCTGATACCGTTTGCTGCTATTCCGTCGTCGTTAGAAATTAGTATTCTCATATTGCTCCTTCCTAAATATAAACCTATATGTACCATTCTTATGATAATACTTTTATTA
>ONTD01000088.1 GCA_900320675.1 uncultured bacterium | reverse complement strand
TAATGGCGGGAACGACGAGGCTCGAACTCGCGACCTCATGCGTGACAGGCATGCGCTCTAACCAAACTGAGCTACGCTCCCATATTTTGTTGTCATTGCCTTTCGACTGTATTTATTATATTATGCTGAATTTTTTTTTGCAATAGGCTTATTGAATTTTTTAACGGCAAAAATTTTTATTTACGTGTTTTATTCATTATATGCTATCCTCGATTAATCAAATTAATAATCAATCTTTTACTGCAAGATGTCCCCAGATCCGTGATGCTGACTGGGTGTGCCGAAAAGTTAACAGCTTCCAGCACACTTCTGTTACTAAGTTTAGAAAACAAATCCTCGATTTTGCCGTATCAAAAGGGGCTCTGGCTCAAGGTCAATCTGTACACGATCTGCGTAACCTTCGTCCAATCAGCGATAGAAACAATTTTTTATTAAGATTATATAGCTCATATAAAAATGTTGTAGAAAAATTTTCTATCATCAGAGCAAGTTGGAAAGAAAAAACATTATGCGACGCCAAAGCCACTGACAAGATGATTAATCAATACAAACAACACAAAATAGCAAACTGCGGAGAAGATGCCTTCCTTGCTGCTGCGATTGCCCGCATGAATGAAGTCGAAAATGTTTACACCGCCTGTCTAACCAAAAATGATAAGCTATTAGGTCATCAGGTCTGCATTTTTAACAAGGATGGCTCCGAATTCGATGGAATTATTAAGCCACTAAATACAATTATTATTGATCCTTGGCTTCAAAAAGCGGATTTCGCCAGCCTTTTATCTAAAGAATACAAAACATCTTTAGTAAATTTTATCGATTTTGACGAAGTCGATAAGATTGAATTTTCCAAAAAATTTATAAAAAAAATAGATTTTACCGGAATGGATACCTTTTTGCTTAGAACAAAGTATCCGGATCTCATATTCCAGTACAGCGGCAGAGAATTTATGCAAACAAAAAGACCTTGATAATATTACAAGGTCTTTTAAAGTTTATTAGACTATCGGTTTATTGATTAGTCCGAATATAACGGAGCTAATTTTTTTGATTGTTGAGGGATTTCGCCCTCTTCAATTGATTGATATACTCTGTAATCAATTACAGGGAAACAATTGTCAATGCTTTCGATTTCTTTTAACTTAGCATCATCAATATTTCCGCTCTCAATCATATCGCATATCGTTTCAAATCTGTCAACATGTTCACGGAATCTGTCCGTTGCGTAATCTTTTGCCTGCCAAGTTGTAATCAAAAACGGCCAATCTGAACTTTGCAATAACAGATTTTCTCTTGCCATCTGATTTAATGCTCTGTGCAACAGATTATCTTCAGGAATTTCAGGATATCTGTCCGCTATCATGCTAATACGTTTTTCGCAAGAATGAATTATTGGCCACATCCATTCTGTCAAATGATTTTGCCATACATAGAAATGACCGCCCTGTCCCCAAGAACTTTCAGGGATTTGAATAGCTTCTGTAGGCGGATGTGCTTTTATGTACTCACCGGCTGTCATTCTTTCTACATCCGGAACATATGTATTGAATTTCTTAATAACTTGTTTTATAAATTCAATACCTTCAAACCACCAGTGTCC
This sequence comes from uncultured bacterium, assembly GCA_900320675.1. Lineage (GTDB taxonomy): Bacteria > Cyanobacteriota > Vampirovibrionia > Gastranaerophilales > Gastranaerophilaceae > UBA1221. The sequence continues at coordinate 3,526 of ONTD01000088.1, read as the reverse complement.
GAATAACTCTGTATCAAAAGATACCATTACCAGACCTTCTTTACCGTTATGAGCTTTCTTGTAATCATTTAGCAAGTGGTAAATTAATGTAGTATAGTGATCAGAATTTTCGTTTACCTTATTTAATGCCAACACCGGATCGTACAACATCTTATCCCCTAAATCAGTCTTAGGTGATGTTATTCTCCAGTAATGCATGCCGGATTTATCATCTTTTCTGTGGAATTCTCTATAACATCCGTCTCCCGGATAACCGTCAGCAGCTGACCAAACTTGATAGCCTGCTCTGTCATTTCTTCCCATAACTGCAACCTGTGCATCCGGAAGCCAATATGCTGAATATGTATCATATCCGGTAGCAGGTCTGTCCGGTAGAGGAATGTATTCTATATTACCGTATACCCCGATTACACGTCTGTTTCCGATGGAGTTCCCGCCTTCAATTACGTGAGATTCCGTAAAGAAATATTCTATATCATTATTCTGAAGTGTAACTTCTATTGCCGGTCTCCAATGCTTTTTGCCGTCTTTGCCAACATATTCATATCCTTGACGATAAGCACACTCAGGCAGCCAGCAACCGCTTGCCTTTTTACCAAATAAGCGTTTTGTAGTATCTGAACCTACTTTAAATTGCGCATTCAAATTACTGTCAGTAGCTAACAACGGAGAAAATCCGTGTGTAGCTCCGGATGTCGTAATCTCTATACATTCTAAGTCCTGATACTTCTTGAATGCTGCAATTAAATCCATTCCGTATTTGTTCACAAATGAATCTTTTATATGGTTAAACCAGTCAAAATAGTATTTTGCAAGATATTTTAAATGCTGAGAATGAGGAACTTTTTCATCCGGATATCTTTCCAAATCCTTCGCAACCTGTTCAATTCTTGAATCAAGATATTTTACAAATCCATGTTTCAAATGTTCGTCATTCAATTGCTCAGCTAATATTGGGGTAATTCCTACCGTCAATTTTGCCTTTATACCTTCATCATATAATTCAGAAATTGCATTCAACAAAGGAACATACGTTTCAGACATACATTCGTAAAGGTTTTCTTCCCCGAAAGGCCACATTCCGGCTTTTCTATAGTAAGGAAGGTGGCTATGCAACATAAATACAAATTGACCTACTGACATTAACGCCTCCATATCTATTTATCTCAGAAATCATACCTTAGTATAATACTGTTTCAACAATTTATATATAACACAAATGGGGGAAAAATATAATCCTTTAGAACTAATTCCATTGAATAAATTTACAAAAGTTAAAATATATTGAGTATATATTTATTCGTTAAACCGAATTTATTATGTTAAGTTCTTGTAATAAGAAAAAAAAGCATTATAATTTTATTATGGAGAATTTAGACACCTCAAAATTAGATAATATAAAAGCACTTGTTAAAAATAAGTTAGAAAACACAGAATTGTTCCAATTCAAGGGAACTGTGTCTAAATTACTCGGACTAACTGTTGAAGTAAAACTTCCGGGGTTAAAAGTCGGAGATTTGTGTTATATAGAAACAAATACCGGAGAAAAAAAACCGGCAGAAGTACAAGCTTTCAAGGGTGAAGTCGCGCAATTACTATTACTTTTAGACGGCAACGGTATAGGACAAGGCAGTACCGTAGTTGGAACAGGCGGACCAATCACAATACCTGTAGGGGATTTTCTTTTGGGCAGATTAATAAATCCAATGGGAGAACCTATTGACGGAAGACCTATGGATGTTACCGGAGCCACTTGGCGTTCAATTGAAGGACCACCGCCGGGACCATTTGAAAGACCTATTATCACAGAAATATTTTCAACCGGAGTAAGAGCCATTGATTCTTGCATGACGATGGGCTGCGGTCAGCGTCTTGGATTATTCGCAGGCTCCGGAGTCGGGAAAAGTACCTTACTTGGGATGATAGCAAGGAATTCCGATGCTGATGTTAACGTTGTTGCACTAATCGGAGAACGTGGAAGAGAAGTTAAAGAGTTTATAGAGGATTCTCTTGGCGAAGAAGGTATGGCAAAATCCGTAATAGTTTGTTCTACGGGGGATCAACCGCCGTTAATCAGACAAAAAGCATTGCTTGCCGCTACCGCTGTATGTGAATATTTCAGGGATCAAGGTAAAAAAGTTTTTCTAATGACCGATACGGTTACACGTTGTGCAATGGCAGGCAGAGAAGTAGGTTTATCACTCGGGGAACCGCCTACAATGAAAGGATACCCGCCTTCAATATTTTCTTGGTTACAAAAAGTTCTTGAAAGAGCAGGGAACAGTCCTAAGGGTTCTATTACCGCATTATATACCGTTTTGATGGAAGGTGATGATATTTCTGACCCGATTGTTGATATTGTGCGTGGTATTGTTGACGGACATATATTTTTATCAAGAAAAGTTGCCGAAAGTAACCATTATCCGGCAATAGATGTATTAGGCAGTATCTCAAGGTTAATGTCCGCAATAGCTACACCGGAGCATAAAGAAGCTGCCGCCAAAATGAGGGCATTAATGTCAATTTACAGAGAAAATAAAGACTTGATTGATGTAGGTATGTATGTTCCCGGATCAAATCCTAAACTGGACGTTGCAATTGAAATGATGCCGCAAATTAACGCATTTTTGCAACAGAAAACCTCTGATATTGTATCAATGGATACCACGGTTCAAACCTTAATTGAGATGATGCAAGACGTTGAAATCTAGTTCAAATTTTCAAATGCACTGTCAACAATTTCTTTAATTTGATTATCGGGTAGTGCCTTTTGATTTTTCAAATCATTTACCTTGTTATATGAAATCCAAACCAGATACTCAATATTGCCGGAAGGTCCTTTTATAGAAGAATAAGTTAAACCCTTTATTTCATAACCAAGAGCTATTGCACAATCAGTAACATTTTTGATAACTTCGGCATGAACATTTTTATCTCTAACAACGCCGCCCTTTTCGACATTTTCTTTCCCTGCCTCAAATTGCGGCTTTATAAGGCAAATCATTTCGTGGAAATCAGGATTTAAAAGTTTTTTCAAATTCTCAAAAACTTTGGTTAATGATATAAATGACATATCACTAACCAGTAAATCTGCAACCGAATCCCCTTCAGAATATATATCAGTAAATTCACAAATTCTCAGATTGGTTTTCTCAATTACCCTAACTCGCTCATCTGAACGGATTTTCCAATCTAACTGACCGTAACCTACATCTGCAGCATATACAAACTTTGCTCCGTTTTGTAATAAACAATCCGTAAACCCGCCGGTTGAAGCCCCCGCATCGAGGCAAATTCTACCCGATACATCAAAATTCAACGCATCAAGTGCCTTTTTTAACTTAAATCCGCCACGAGAAACATACGGCATAGATTTAACAACTATTTCATATTCCTTATTCGGATTAATCTGAAATCCTGCTTTTGTAATATATTCATCGTTTATTTTGACGTGTCCCGCTAAAATTGCAGCCGCTGCCTTACTTTTAGTATCAAAATATCCTAAATCTGTTAAATATTTGTCCAG
>ONTD01000064.1 GCA_900320675.1 uncultured bacterium | reverse complement strand
GTTTGCGATTTCTTCCAAAAGCCCTTTATTATCTTCACTCTATCATACTTTAACAAATATTTTGCATCCGATTTTTTTATGTATTTATCAAACGCCTTGAATGGTTTAGAACGCATAAAATCAGGATAATCCTCTTTGATAATAGTTTCATACTCTTTTATTTTATCTTTAATACGATCTTTATGCTCATACAACTTTACGCAAAGAGAGTTTTCATCTACAAAATTTGTAACTTTAAATAGCTCTTTTTCAATTTTTTCATTACTCTCTCCGAATAAAGCTTCAAAACTACCGCCGGTTATATTCATTTTCGGCTCTATTGTGTAGTGTATATAATGAGCAAATTCATGCAATAAAGTAGGGACAATTCGACTTTCGGGAATATTTTTTGAAACATCTATACGATTTTTCATAAAAAATCCTTGATGCCCGCGAGCCTTTGTTCCGGTATTCACAGTTAAGCCTATATTTTTAAAATATTTTATCAGTTCTTTTTTTTCATCCATTTTAAAAAATATTCTCTACTTTTATTGAAGTGTCATTTACCGTTAGAGTATCTTCGTAAAATACAAAATCGTACCCATCTATATTGCTATTATACCCTATTAAGGCATCATGCGGGCAGATTTCCGCAGCCTTACTTTTTTGAATACTGTTTTCATTAAGCAATATTCCGTCGGCTTCAAGAATATATACAAAATCAGCACGACTTTTTACAATCAATGCTCCATCAAATTCGGAACATAAGATTTTAATTTTATCTGCTATATTCAAAAACTCTCTATCCGAAATATTCTCAGCTTCCAATATTATAACAGAAGGATTTTCCGCAAGAACGTTTGCCGTGCGATCAAGCAAAATTGCCTCGTTTGTCTTTGAATTGACGTTAACCCTATACCCGCACACCTTATTCTCTAACTTAATTTTTATCAGACTGCTTTTTAAAATATCCGTACTCATAATTGTATACTAACACAAAAGGACTTCTTATGAGAAGAAGTCCTTTTATATATTCTGAAAAACTAATATTTACTAATATCTGTATCTTGAAAACGATGCTACAGTAGCACCTCTTTCCATTTGACCTATAATATCAATAGCTTTTTTTAATTGAACATCATTTTTATTTTTTATATCATCTTCGCTCAATTTTACTTCCACGTCCGGTGCGATACCTCTTTTATGAATATCTGTACCGTTTGGAGTTAAGTAACGCTGAATCGTAATATGAGCGCTGATATCTTTACCCAAAGGAATAACTTCCTGAACTAACCCTTTACCAAAAGTTGTTTCACCAACAAGAACAGCTTTTCCGTTATCCTTCATAGCACCCGAAAGAATTTCACTTGCAGACGCAGAACCTTTATTAATAAGGATTACAACCGGTTTTCTTGTAAGAACACCCTTTGTAGCATGATCTGTACTTTTATAATTATTTCTGTCGACTGTAGATACTATATCCTCACCTCTATCAAGGAACATATCGGCAATAGCGATAGCATGAACCAGTCTTCCGCCCGGATTAGAACGTAAATCAATTATAAAACCTTTTTTCTGATAATTAGCTTCCATAATTGCACGAAATTCATCAGCAGCCGATTTACTCATAAACGAACTTAATCTTATATAGCAAATATCATTCGGCAATTTTACATTTTCCGGAACCTTTTGCGAAACAGATTTTAATCTAATTGTAGCACGAGTAACAGTATAAAGTTTCGGCTCACTTTGCTCCCCTCTTTTAATCAATAGGTTAACAGTAGTGCCTTCCGGTCCTCGAATTTGTTCTGCAGCCTTATCAACAGTAATACTTTTTGTACTCTTTCCGTTAATTTCAAGAATTTGGTCTCCGGCAAGAAGTCCGGCTTTTTCTGCCGGTGTATCTTCGATTGGGGCTATTACGGTCAGTTTACCGTCTTTCATACCAATTTGGATACCGATACCTTTTAAAGATCCTGCCATTGAAGATTCTTCTTCCCTAAACTCTTTTGGTTCCAAAAACCTTGTATACGGATCATTTAAACTCGCAAGCATTGTATTAATCGCCAAATATGCATCTTCATCTGTTTGGATAAAGTTGTCATATTTATGACGCCATTTCTGTTCCCAATTTTGATTGTTGTCAGTTTTATCAACATATCTTGTGTCAACAAGTTTCCAAACCTGATCATACAATCTTGCAGGTTCATTAATTGCTAATACGGTATTGCTTATTACCCACCCGTATGCAAGTACAAATATTCCAAGTGCTAATATACTTTTTTTCATAAATTTTCTCATTCTTTGTTTTTCCTCCAGATTTACCCTCAAAAATCTTCGCTCAAGCTTAACTATTTAGATGGAAAATTTATCTAAAAGTTCCCATTAAAATTTATTGAAGATAATCTTTTTCTCATAATACCACAACATATTTGATTTGTATATTCTTATACTTAAGATTTATTAATAACTCTTTTAGGTATAACCACATAAACAATAGTAAATTTTCCAATTTCGGGAATTACTGATAGTGGAAACAAAAGGAGGACTCATGTCTAAAGCAATTTCAAAAACCATAAAAAAAGTATGTGAGAAAGTCGGTTCTACAAAAATAGTTTTAATCACCAACCATCTAAAAATAGACGGGAATTTATACGTTGACAACGGGAAATGCGAAGAGTGTCATGATGATGTACTTGCAATCACAAATGCTCTTGTATGCAGATTAAATGACTACTGTACCTGTGAAGATGACAACTGTACCTGCAACGACTATGTATGTTTTAAATATGATTGGCTAAACGTAAGTGTTGACAGCATTGTTGCCTACAGTATAATTGAAGATTAAAACAAAAAAGAACATAGTCCCTATATTAGAACTATGTTCTTTTCATAATATATTTTAATTAATTTACTATACTAATTCCGCAATTTTTGTTGCATTCATAGAAGCAATTTCTACTAATTGTTTTGCTGTAGCAAGCATTGAAATTTCAGAATTCATTTTATTAATACAAGAACCGCATCCGATAGCACTTGCACCTGCTGCAAACGCAAACGGTGCTGTTGTAGGGTTAATACCTGTTGCAGTCATAATAGGTGTTTCAATGTTTCTTACCAATTCAATTGTATTAGAAATAGTCAATTCAGCTCTTTCCATTAAACCTCTAACGCCGTCAGAAGGCATTTCGGAAGAGAAATGACCTTCAGTTTGAATTAAATCAATTCCTCTTTCTTCAAGATTTCTTGCTAAATCAATTTGATCCGCTACAGAAATTTCACCCGGAATAGTAACTGAGAAAAATACTCTGTTTGAACCCATCAAGCTGATGGTTTCGTCAACAAGTCTTATAATATCTTCTTTAGAGAATGATACGCCTTTTTTGTATAAAACATCAAAATTACCAAGTTCAATAGCATCAGCACCTAATTCAATTGCACGAACTAATTTTGAAGGTTCGATTGATGAAACAAATATAGGCATATCGGTCATATTTCTAACTTCACTTATAATATGCTCATCCGCACAAATATCAACGGCACTTGCACCTGCTGCTTGCGCTGCATTAACTACTTTTTTTACATTATCAATATCAAAATTATCAATACCTGCGATAATTTTTACTGCTCTATGAGCTGATAGATGGTCTTTAAATAAGTCGATTCTACTCATTTCTAATTTTCTCCTTCTTGTTTACCTGCGCGATGCAGTCTCATGTTACATTTGTTTGTAATTATACATTAAAATTGTAATAATTTCAAGAATTAACCTTTTTAAATTTGTCAGAATAATTAAAATAAGCACATTTCACTTTATAATCATAGTAAATTGGAGGGAAAAATGACAACAAGATTATTAATTATACTTATCTCGGCTTGTTTCGGTTTTGGAATAAATTCATATAATCCCGTAATAGCAGGCGGCCTTGTTCCGGAAGAAGAAATGAATATAACTGCCTATGAAAAAATAAATCCCGCAATAGTCTCAATAGATGTTGATATAGATGACGGAATGTCATCCGGTACAGGATGCATTATAACAAGCGACGGATACATAATAACCGGTTCGCATGTGATAGAGGGAGGTAAAACAATATCCGTAACTACAGGTAACGGACAAACTTACAAAGCTCAACTTATTTCCGAAATGGGAAAAAATAAAGATTTAGCACTTCTGAAAATTTCACCCAAACGCCCGCTCCAAACAATTCGACTGGGGAATTCCGATAATTTAAAAGTAGGACAAAAAGTTCTTGCCATAGGCAATCCGTTCGGGTTTACAGGAACACTGACTCAGGGAATAATATCCCGCATAGATTACAAAAGAGGAAGAATACAAACAGATGCCGCAATAAATCCGGGGTGTTCGGGAGGCCCGCTATTGAATTCCTCGGGAGAAGTCATCGGAATAAACCAATCCATTTACAACCCCGATAACAACATATCCAATATCGGTATAGGATTTGCTATTCCGATAAATGAAGCCAAAAAATTTATACAGCTTGCAAAAGTTTCTACTAAATAGTTATTAAACTTGACTGAAAATTTTATCAGTGTCATAATGCCGTTATGAGTGAAAAGGTTAGTTTAACGGCTCAAAACCGGTTAATAATTTCAGGGTTACTGTTAAGTACGGTACTAATTGTATTAGTTGCATTGTTTGCGGTATTCAATATCCAAAAAATACTCAAACAAGGATACCAGAGTTTCGGAGAAGGAATTTCCAGAACCCTTGCAATTGAGACAGTTGAAAATATCAAAAACTTGCCGCAAGATGAAGTGAAGCAAGTTTTACAGTTACACTCAAATACCCTTCTTGCAGGACACAATGACATAGTACTGATTGAATTTAGGGATGTCGAAGGAAATATTTTATCCACAACAAAAAGTTCAAAATCGGGACTAAAGAAAAACTCACAAATCACAGTGAGTTCACCTCTTGCAATACCAAATGAATCTAAAATATACGGAACGGTTACGGTCGGATTATCAGGCAGCGTTGTTTCTAAAATCAAGTCAACAGCAAAAACATCTTTAATATCTGTATTTGCCGTTATCTGGTTCGTATTTGCATTTGTAATCCTCATAAACACCTACCTGATAACCAGAGAACTAAAAATGTTGAGAAATGGGGTAAAGCGAATTTCCGGCGGAGACTTTGGCTATAAAATTGAAAGCAGGGAAGTAAGCTCTGAAGTTCAGGAACTTTTTCAAGCCTTTAATGACATGTCTAACAGGCTTCATTTGTACGAAGAACAAAATATTGACCGGATAATGCTTGAAAGAAATAAGTTTGAATCAGTTCTTATGAGTATTGCAAACGGAGTTGTGGTATGTGATGACAACGACAACGTTGTATTAATAAATAATCACGCAAAAATGCTCCTTGAAGTAACAGAAGAACAACTTTTAAATACAAAAATTCAAAATTATATAGATACCTCAGAAAACTACTGTTTTAAAGATAAAATTGAAGAATTCAAAGACACACCGCTTGATATTATAGAAAAGAAGCCTATTGAATTTAATATAAATGTCGATAACAGAGTAATAAAAGCGATAATGTCGCCTATGTTTACCGGCAGCAGGGATTATGTCGGATACATTATTGTATTAATTGACATGACAAAAGAAGCGGAAATGGATAAAATGAGATCTGATTTTATCTCAAATGTTTCTCACGAGTTAAGAACTCCGGTAACCGTATTGCGAAGCTACATTGACACTTTATACAATTACGGCAACGAATTTGACTACGACACCCAAAAAGAATTTATCGGAACAATTAATCAAGAAATCATAAGACTACAGAGCATGGTAAACGATATTCTTGATTTTTCAAGAATGGAATCAAACGCCCCGATGGAAAAATCCTTAAATAATATATGTGAAGTCGTCGAGGATTGTGTAAATCAAGTTTCTGTGCTGGCACAAGAACGAGGTTTAACTATTTTTGTAAGTAAAGAAGATAATATACCTGATTTCATGTTCAATTATAACGGAATACAAAGAGCATTAACAAATTTCTTATCAAATGCAATTAAATATTCTCCTGATAACGAACGTATTGATATTAAGGTAAGGAAGCTTGATAACAACGAAGAAGTAGAAGTAACCGTTACAGACAGAGGTTGCGGAATTGCTCCGGAACATCAAAAAAAGATTTTTGACAGATTTTACAGAGTTGAAAATAATGTTCATTCAGTTAAAGGAACCGGTCTGGGGCTGCACTTAGTAAAAACGACAATAGAAAAATACCATAACGGCAGAATTTTTGTTAACTCAAAATTAGGTGAAGGTTCTACTTTTGGATTTGTCTTACCGCTTAAAATTGAAACAGAAACAGAAAAAGTTATCTAAACTCTGCCGTATATGTCAGAATATCGGATTATATCATCTTCCGAGAGGTAATCCCCCCTTTGTATTTCTATAATTTCGAGTTCACCGGCTGATTTATTTTGAAGTGAATGAACAGCTTTGACCGGTATATCAATACTTGCCCCTTCTTCCAATATATATTCTTCAGAATCCAAAAACACTGTTGCTATACCCTTTACAACAAACCAATGTTCGCTTCTGTGATTATGGGACTGAACTGATAGTTTACCATCCGGATTTACATGAATTATTTTTGCTAAATAGCCTTCTTTTTCCGCTATATTTACAAAATAACCCCAAGGTCTTACTGTTTTGTTATTATCATTATCTGACATATTTATAACCACCAACAATATATGTTCATAGAGTTTATTATATTCTATACTTTTGATTTTGTAAACTTTTTACTCAATGTTTTTCATATAGAACAATTTATGCTAATATATATATAGAATGGTAAGTTTGGATAAGATTAAAAAGGGGATAATAGTAACATCCGGAAGTATAGCGATAATTGCTGCAGCATTGTGGTTGGGTACAAGCATATATCAGCCGCCTGCTAAGACGGATGAATTATACACTTCCGGATTGAAATCATACCAAAATAAGGAATATTCAAAATCATATTACCTGTTTTCAAAAATTGTATTCTCCTCAAAATTAAAACCTCTTGCAATATACAGACAAGGGGTTTCTGCAGATGCTATTGAGGATTACAAGGCTGCAATTAAGCAGTATAAATTCTTTCTTCTCTTATATCCCAAACACGTACTATCTATCAGAGTAAGATATAATTTGGCGCAAGATCTAATCAGGACAAATCCGGAAAAAGCGTACAAGCATTTTAACTATATTATAAATAACTATCCCAATTCAGATTATGCCATTGCATCAGAATATTTCACCGGAAATATAGATTTTAACAAATATAAAAATGAAAAGATATTCCCGCTATCGGTTAAAAATGATATACAAAACCACTTTAGACATTACCTAAAAAAAGCGCCATCAGGCAGATTAGCTATGGATGTCGTGAATGATTGGCTATCATTGGGGTTGGATATTTCAAAAGATGATTATCTTTTAATGTCAAAAACTTGTTATCTTTTCAACGACTATAAGAAATCATCCGAGCTTGCTAAAAAAGCCGACCTAAAAAATTCTTGGGCACAGGAAGTTCAAACAGCAGTTGCCACCGGTGATATTTCCCACGCAAAATACCTTATTGAATGGGGGTTACAAAACAATTCGGAATACGTAGCAAAAGAAGATATATATAAAGCTATAGATTCTTATATGACACAAGTACCGTCTAAATATCAGGCTGCATCAAATCTGTTCGGAATTGCAAAATCACGCGGCAAAGACTACTTGCTTGATATAAAATGTAAGTACGGTCCAAACGAAAGTAAATTTGAATGCTACAGAAATCTGTATTTATGGTATCCGTCAAGTGATTTTACGGATGAAGCTCAATCTCAGATGTTTCTGTATCTTGTGAAAAACAACAACATTCAAGACGCACAAAGAATAGGAATAGACTTCTTAAACAAATACAAAGATACATCTCCATACGCCCCGCAGGTAATGTTTTACATGGGTAGAGCCAGCGAAAACGCTCGCTCATACAGAGATTATATAAGTTACTACAGAGGAGTAATATCAAAATATCCTGACAGCTACTATGCTTATCGTTCATATTTACGACTAAATCATAGTCGCAACCCTATAATTTCAACAAGAATAAAAGAATCAAATATAGAATTTCCGTATGACAGAAGACATGGATTTTTAGATAAACTTCTTCTGTTAGGAGATTATGAAATTTTAAATGAATACACCTCATATGACGATTTTGTTCGCAGCTGGACATTATACAAACAGGGCAAAATCAGTGAAGCTATGCTTGTTGCAAGAAAAGCCATGGAAAAATTAGAAGAAAAACCGGATAGGTCTGATTTAAGGTGGCGTCTTGTATATCCTGTATATTACTACAGTGAAATAAAGGATTACGCAGACAGAGCCGGCAACGTTGCCCCGCTAATCCTTGCACTAACAAGAGAAGAAAGTTATTTTAACCCGTCCGCGCAAAGTTCTGTAGGTGCAAAAGGGCTAATGCAATTAATGCCGGCAACTGCCGCAGGAGAAGCTAAACAACGCGGACTTGGCAGCTATGACTTATTCAATCCGAATAACAATCTTTATTTAGGGAACTACCACTACGGACAAGTCAGAACGCAATTACAAGGGAATGATGTTTATGCAGTTGCTGCATATAATAGCGGAGTAGGAGCCGTTAACCGTTGGCTGCAAACTATTAATACAGAAGATGTTGACGTTTTTACAGAATATATACCATATCCCGAAACACAAACGTACGTAAAAAAAGTATTTCGCTCATACTGGAATTACATTAGAATATACGACGGAAACAGATAATAAGGTTTTAAAATATGCCGTAAAAAAAGCTATTGGCTTTTGACCAATAGCTTTTAAAACCAATTTCTAATGAACAATTACTTAGAAAGAAGTTCTTTAAATTTCTTACCAGCTGAGAAAGCAGGTACAGTTTTAGCAGCAATTTTCAAAGTAGCACCGGTTTGAGGATTTCTACCTGTTCTTGCAGCTCTTTTTCTTGATTCAAATGTACCAAAACCAACAAGAGTTACTTTCTTTCCTTTAGAAACTGTTTTTTGAATAGTTTCAATAGTAGCAGCAATTACATCTGCAGCTGATTTTTGAGAAACTTTTGCTTTCTTAGATACTTCTTTTACCAATTCTTCTTTGTTCATTACGAACCTCCTTCTTCCTTTTTTGTATGCAAACGGACACTAAAAACCATTTCTTTTCCGCATGCTTTTAACTTCGACGAAATTATTATAGCACTTTATTTGCTTTTTGCAAGGGGTTTTCAGATATTTATTTAAAAATTTTCTTATTATTAGCCTGAATTGGACATTTTCAACTAAAAAAATCCAGTAAAATCAGTATTTTTCAATATCAATATTGATAATAATACTCTCACTCAAGAGAATTAAATACAAAATTATGAATTTTTATCATTTACTTTAGCAAATTTTACATTTTTATAATAGTACTGCAAGATTTGATAAGCGTTATAACCGTCTTTAGCGAGGTTATTTGCGCCATGCTGGGACATGCCGACACCATGACCGTTTTTCTTAACGTTGCCATCATATGAAGGGATATCCGCCCTGATATAAGGGACCTCAGCCCCCCAAACATCTTTAGCACTAATTGTTTGCCCGCCTGCAGAAGCGGAATAATATGCCGAAACAACCTTATAGTTGTATGTTAAAACGAGTTTGCTTGTTTGTTCAACCGCAGTATTAGTTCTGACGGTCTCAGCAGATGCACCGCCATAAGCTTGGTCTTCCGGAGTATCTTTCAGGTCGAACCCTAAATTTGCCCGCTTACCTAAATTAGCCAAAGCATAGCTTCTTGCGGCGATTGCCTGAGCTTTAAGGGCCTCCATTTCCCAACTTGAAGGCATTTCCGAAGGAACAACTCCTTTTATATAATCTTCAAGACCTACATCATTAATTACCGTTAACTTATTACCCTTATTTTGAACTCGTAAAAAACCTCTGTACCATTTTCTTTTAGCGTTAACAAATCCCCCCTTAGCGGGTTTTAGGACAATATTATCGGAATAAATCTGATAAAACTTACCATTTAAGCGAATAGCCATTGTATTTTTGTAAGGTATAATTTCATACCCTTTCATAGCATCGACTTTGCAGACAGTCTTATTGGTATTAGCATCAATAATTGAAGTCGCATTAGAAGATCCTATACCTATTTGAGATGCACCGACAATTACCCCGATTTTTATTGCATAACTCGGAGATGAATTAAATATAGAAAATAAAAATAAAATTGCTAATACGATAATCTTTTTCATCTTAAAAAACATTATAGCACAACAACTAAAATAAAGACTAAGCCATATGATTTATTTTTTTACACGAATTATCGTCAATCCCAGAATCCGTACAAATTCTCTTAGCTGCACTGACTGCAAGTTTTTCTCCAACAGCATAGGATGCCATAGAAGTACAAACAAAAGCGATACCTTTTAATGCTGCGGCAAATTTATTCGCATTACCGGATTTAAGAATAGAATCGCAAATAGATTTCAAGCCGGTAACATTTTTATGTTTTTTGGCAAAATCCGTAATATTTTTCTCATTAATGACTTTTTCCATATTAGCGGACATAAAGCGTTCACCGAGACGCATAGTGGAGATAGCGCCGAGCTGAATAATCCCTGTTTTAAGTTTTTCATCGGATGTTAGGGTTTTGTAAACACCAGAGGCATAAATAAGCGGATTAACATTTTTAGTAGCCCAGTTAACGCCTTTACCTGCAACATCGAGCGGTTTATATTTTTGAGCATATTTACCAAATATATTATAAGCTTCAGAAGCGGTTTTAGCAGTATTGTCGTGGTACTTTGCGACAGCTTCAACTATTTTAGCACCCTGAGCGAACGCAACCGGGCCGCGGGCTTTTTCTCCATTTTTAACTTTTTCAACGTTATTTCTGAAGAAAACTGCGCTCGGAACGCAAATACCAATTAATTCAGCTGCCGAAATTCCCATAAATAACCTTTACTATACACTACCTTACATATATATAAAGTATTTTCACAATAAAAAATTGCAAAAAAGTTATACCTCTGTAAAAAAAGTTAACAAAACTGAAAATAAAAACTAATATAAGAACTTGCAGAAAAAAATGTTTATGGTAGTATAGGAATAGCGGAGTGGGATACACAGAAGCGAAAACAATAGAATATAGGTACATGCGTCCGTAGCTCAGCTGGATAGAGCATCTGCCTTCTAAGCAGAGGGTCGCGCGTTCGAATCGCGCCGGGCGTAAATAAGACGGAATGACTTTTGTTATTCCGTCTTATTTTGTTTGGCAGCGATGAGAATGCCGTTTTGCGTTC
>ONTD01000021.1 GCA_900320675.1 uncultured bacterium | reverse complement strand
CCGCCGTTACTTGCCGTATTTGAGGTAAAAGTTGAATCTGTGATAGCGGTATTCCCTAAATTATATATAGCAGCAGCATTACGCATATTATTTCCATTTGCAACAAAATTACTATTATTAATTGTTGTTGTTGAATTACTTTCTAGAAATAATACCCCCCCTGCGTTATTATTAATTGTATTGTTCTCAAACAAAGAATCTTCTATAACAACAGTACCTTGGTTACGCATTACACCGCCCTTATAACTGGCACTGTTGTCAGTAAATACAGAGTTATTAATATTTACAACACCACCGTTTGCAATATTTAATACCCCGCCATCAGGCGCCGCGTAAAACCCGTTAAATCCGCCGTTGGCTTCAACATCATTGATATTCAAGGTCTGACCGCTGCCAACTGTAATTCCTTTCAGATGCGTTGTCGTAGTAGTTTCTTCACCCGTATCAGGATCAACGGAAGATGTTGTGTAAGAAGCGTTTATCCCATACCCGTTGCCGTTAATCGTAAGGACAGAATTTGCCCCGCCCATCGCGCCGAGGTTTTCTGTCAAATTTTCGTCGGTTTCTAAATTGTATTCACGCTCAGGCGCTGTATCCGTTACCGCTGCTTTTAGGTTTGTATAAGACGTTTCTGCCGCCGCAAGCAAGTTCTCACGGTTTTTCAAACTTGACTCCGACACCGTATCAATTACTAAATTATTCCCTTTGATTACACTATCCGGCAACGATAAGGATAGCGAGCTTATCGGACTTGCAAATCCCGTTATATTGGCTTGAGGAACTTCTGATGGGGTTGAATGTAGTATATATTTATCATCGTTTACATCGACTTGAGGTTGCGGGGTAGGTACGGTTTGAGCCTGTGCCACGGTCTGCCCGAGAAATGTCATACAACCGACAAAAAACGCAACTGATAAACTCCTGAAACGAGTTCCGACTTGCGGCTTATTGAAGTTCATCACGCGTTTTGCGTTCCTCAAACTATTCAATTTCTTATCTTTTGAATTACTCATCCAATTATCCCGCAGCATCAGCGTTTTGCACGCAACAAAATTAGCTAATGTTATAAATTTTACGACCTCAAACCAATAACTATATTATAACGTATTTTATTATGTTCTACAAGGTGAATTCAGCTATTTAATGTAGACATAAGGTTAAAATACACAATATAATTGATTAAAAATTTTGTATATTTTTGTTAAATATTATATCTTATATATATTTTCTATATATATGATTAATTATATGAGCGATGTCTTCTTTCTACCTCAATATCTACTCTTATATCCAGCATTTATCACGTGTAGCAGAGGTACGTTATTACCCTGATTAAAAAAGTATGCAGCTTTTAAAGATTATCTTACCTCTTTTAAAATCAAGTTTGTTTTGTTATGGTTAATATCCCCTTTTAGCTGAATTCTGTAATATCTTGAATTCTTTTCGGTTGCTTTGATTTTCGGTATTTTTGATAACTTTGGTTGATATAATTCTTTTGTCTTTTCAGGTCTGAATACAACTCTCAAAATCAAACTTAGAGGAATTCCAAATATTCTTATACCTTTTGGAGCATCTTTACTGTAATGCCAAAATAGCTGCAAGTCCGCATACTGTTTTTCCATCTCATAATTACCCTCTAAAAATACGGCGGACAACTCGTGCCAGGTTGTAATATTTATATTTTTTAACTCCGTATTGTGAACATCAAATGAACCTTTTATATCATCTTTCATAAGATCCTTTTGTGTTAAATCAAAGTTTGTTATTTGTGATAATTTATATTTTGAATTTTTTATCATAAATTCTTTATCACCAAGTTTTGGTAAAAACCCTTCTTTAACCTCAAACAGACAATGTGCATCCAAAAATCGGAACATATCTCTAGCTTCAAGATTAACTTTAGCATTAGCCGTACCCTCTATTTGGTCTTTAAGATTAAGTGTCATTCCCGCTACTTTATTTGAATTAATGTTTTTTGCCTCAAAAGTCATTTGTGAAGTATTTTTTGCAAAATTATAAATCCCTTTTGCGTGAATTATTCCATCGGCAAAATTTAAATCATTCATCATAAAATCAAATATATCATTTTTCATGCTACCGGTTAATTTCACATTTTTTAGGATGAAAGCCTCTCTTTTAATCTCGTTTATAAGTATTTCCCAATTATTTATAGTGATATCAATATCTTTTACTTTTTTTGTGATATCCTCAGGGTTTATTGTTCTTTGAGAGCTATTAGTCTTTGGCATTTCTCCAAGAATCAGTTTATCCAAAAACAGTTTCATATCATAAATTAATGTTTCACCAAAAATATTATTTTTCAGATTTAGTTCTGCCGAGTATTTTTCGCCTTTAAATAAACCATTTGCAGTAACATTAAGAATCCCATTTTTCGACTCAACGTGAGCTTTTTCAATGCGGAATGCTTTGTGTCTTGTATTTACTATGTCAAAAGTGCCAAGTACCTGATTATTTTTTAAGTCGTATTTCAAATCACCTTTGAATTCGCCATTTCTTATTTTTTCTCCGAATGAACCCATTATAGAAATTGGCGCATAACCGTTTGTATGGCAGGTTACGTATTGCGGAATAAATTTATCAGGGTTAGTTTTATCTATATTTTTCATAAATAAACCATTACCCGAAATAACAATATTTTCTTTTTTTGAATCCCAATAAGAATATTTATATTCTCTTATATATAAATCATGATTGTCTTTAAAAGTATTCCCGTGTATTTTTCTCGGATAATCTCTTAAGCCTAAGTAAAAGGAATTATAAATCAAATCGCTATTTATCGGAATATCTATGTCGTAGTATACATCCGGTTTTTTATATTTTATTTTATAGACTAAACCGGCATTAACGGAATTTAGAATTGTGAGATTCGGAACGTAATCAAATTTTTTAGTAAGGGTAGTTTTCATTGTTCCGACGACTTCCCTTTGAGGAGTTAATAAATCCTTAATATTAAGAGTATGTATAACTTTTTCTTTTCCTAATATACCAACTGCCGTCGAGTCGACCGTTTGACCTCTAAAATTAAAAACAGCTTCCTTAAAATACAGCGGAATATCGAACCAAATCGCATTTGCGCTTAAATTATGCCCGATACATCTACCAAATATACCGTTCTTATTAAATTTTAAATTTACGTTAGCAGTCCCGTTAAAATTTTTAAAGTTTTCAACGAATTTTCTGGTTGGATCTTGTGATTTTTGAAGGTGCAGCACTATAGGCATAATTTCAGAAACAGGAAGTTTTTCCCCTGTTAATGTTAAGTCAAATGTCTTATCGTTATTAATTAAATATCCGTCGGTATATAATTTAGAATTTCCTATTTTTATTTCAAAATGATTTGACTTAAGATTGTTTTCTATAATTTGGAAGGAACCTGAATAACCTAATTTCAGCGTTTCTTTTAAAAATCTGGTTTTAATATCTGCATTTAAATGTATAATACCTTTTTCCGCATCAATAGCTTTTGCAAAAACATTTAGGATATCTGATTTATAAGTTATATTTTTTAAGTGAATTTCCGGACATTTGCTAAGTTCAAATCTGTTTGTTTGTTTCTTCTTCCTCGGGTTTTTTTTGAATTGTTTCAAGGTATCTCCGTCAATATACAAACTATCAGAATTTATTGTTGCCATACGATTTTCTAATAATCTATAGTTCAGAGATAAATTTTCAATATCAAAAGCCGAAACATTATTGTATTTTGAGTTAACGCTATTTATATTCAAAACAAAATTGAGTTTTGGGGATACTTTTAAATCTAATCCTTCAATATTTGTTTCCAATCCTGATTTTTGAAGAATTAATGATTCCAATTTACTTATTACCACCTTATTACTCATTATTTTCGGCAATAAAAATACAACTCCCAAATATAAAGTAAGCACTGATAATAACAAAATTAAAAATATTATTTTTAAAATCTTTTTCATGTAAATATATTATTACATAAAATTGAATTTATAAAAAGATTTATCAATTTTGTGTTAGTATAAAATGTATAGTTTATCAGATAGGAGAATTTTATGGAAAAGATGTTAAATAAGATAGGAAACACGCAAAACATCATATTTTTGCTCGGAATTATTATCTACGGTATCTGCCTTTTTACAATAACAGACATAGCTTTAATGTTTTTTGCGACTTACGTTGTAGCAAGCGCATTAAACCCTATAGTTGATAAATTAGAAAAAAAATGCAGCAGAAAAACTGCCGCAGCCATAGTATTTGGCGGATTTATCGGGGGGCTTTTACTAATGTTTCTTCCGATTATCATTATCGGAAGTAAAGAACTGGCACATCTTGCAACTCAATATCCGCAATATGTTGATAAGGTAACAGATTTTATTATGAATTCTCCTGTCGTTCAAGAGTTCGCTAATTCCGGTGGTTTACTTGCCTCTATTACAAGCATTTCAAAAGGCGGAATATACTTGTTTGTAGCACTAATTTTCACATATTTCTTAATTGTGGACAGAGATAAAATTTTAGATGGTATTATGAGATTTTTCCCAAGAAATTCGAGAGCCAGAATGAAAGAAATATTTTATATCTCAGATGAAAAACTTAGTCGATTTGTATCCGGTCAGTTTATTGCCTCAGGCAGCGTAGGATTAATTGTACTGGTTGGACTTTTGTTATTAAAAGTTGATTCTGCGGTTATATTAGGTTGTCTTTCTGCTGTTTTGGATATAATTCCTATTGTAGGTCCTGCAATTGCTTTAGTTATTTGCTTGGCTGTAACATACAAATTAGGTTGGACCATAGTCATATTAACTGCGTTAATTTTTTTATTTTCACAATTTGCAGAAAACAATTTTGTAAAACCATATGTATTTGGTAAATTTATGGATCTTCATCCAATAGTTATATACATATTTTTATTTGTGTGTGCAAAATACTTCGGTGTAGTAGGTGCTATTTTTGCTCCTGCAATAGCCGCTGATACATGTGTATTTATTGAAGAATTATATTTGAAAAACATGGATGAATAATTTGGATACTAAAAAAGAGAGGGTAAAATGAAAAAGATTTTTAAATTATTAATTTTAGGAATTTTTGTTACATTTGTAAATTCCGGTATCGTTTCAGCTGAAATTACAAAAAACTTTTACGGTTATCAGGTAAAAAATGTAAATGTCAGAGAACTTACTTTTGAAATAAATAGTGCAATTGAAGCTTATAAGGGTGATGACAAATTTAACCCGCTTGAAAATGTCGACAATGCCTATATATACACAGATCCAAATTGCAGTTATTTTGTGAGATTATATCCATCTAACCAAAACACAAATATTTATGTTGTTTCAAATGAAAAATATGACGTTGAAAAAAATGCATTAACAGATTTATTGGAAAAAGGCGGCTATAGTTTCGGGAAATTGGAAGATTCGGATGCACTTAAAGAATACAAATTTGATTTCTATACTTTGGCAAGAAAGCAAGAATTAGGTAATTTCTACATTTCACCTGACTTAGTTAAACCTTTAAAGACAGGCATGAAAAAAATTAATAACACCATGGCAAAAGACAACAAAAAAACATCTGTATTTCCGTATACGCCTGATACAGAACCAATTAACTTAGATTGTGTTGATACTACAAGTTATTATGATGAAAATGCTAAAATCTCTATCATACAAAAAGAATATCGATTAAAACAAAAAGAAAACAAATATGTGCATGCATATGAATATGTTGTAACAAACAAAAACAATTCAGATGCAACT
>ONTD01000083.1 GCA_900320675.1 uncultured bacterium | reverse complement strand
TCAGTGAAGGTTGATCACATTGATTCCAGTAACCATATTCACGCAATTCCGGAAATTTTTAATATAGTATGTAAACTTGCAACCGAATATAATATACCCTACATCAGATCTCATTACGAAGAAATTTATATAGTACCAAAACCTGCGTACATATTGAATTACAATTACATAAAAAATATAAACAACATAATTCTCTTAAATCACTTCACAAATCAAAACAGAAAAACATTGAAAATGTATAACCTAAAAACAAACACTTACCTTGTAGGAGTCGGTTATAGCGGGGTAATGGACAAAAATACTCTCTATTATGGACTTAAAACGGTATCAGATGAAGATAATATCATTGTAGAAGCATCTATAAATCCGTGCAGCTACCTAAGAAACATAAATGACAGTCATTCAAGAGAATTTAAGCTTACACAAGATAAAATACTTGAAGATAAGATTAAAAGAATGGGATACGATATAACAAATCACAAAATATAAAATGAAGGAACGATTAACAAGCACTATACTTACACTATTATTCATTTTATTCGGGCTATATCTGTATTATATTAATAATACTCAAAGAGCCTTGAATGTTGTTACTCCAACTATAATTCAAATTGACTCAAATAAAAATAACATAATAGATGAAAATGAAACTTATTGTATACCGGATATACAAACCTTTAGCGCTAATCTTACAAAATATTCAGAAGAATTGTCAAATAAAATCGGGTTATCTTTTGAACAAAGTATTTCAATTGGTTATTTGGCGGACGATTTTGCAAGAAGCACTCTGGAAGGTAAAGAGGTAAAACTTGAACTAACGGGGGATGAGACACCGGAGTGCAAGTATGCACAGGTATTTATTGAAGATAAATCATATGGAGAATTACTGCGTGAAAGCGGGTTTGCAATAAAAGACAATAAGCCTGTTTCCCCAGATAAATTCAGTAAATTAAAGGCAGCTGCGGAAAAATTAAATTTAGTAATAATGAACCATCACAGCTCTAAATATCATACACTGGATTGCAAATACGGGAGAGCCGCGCACGATGCTGTAGTAATTTTATTAAAAGAGGTTCCGAAAGATACAAGACCGTGTAAATTTTGCCATGTAGATAAGCATGTTAAGAATCCAATTCATGCTGTAAAGATATCGGGTAATGAAGAAATTCCCAATGTACCGCCACCGCCAAACATAGTAACCGACGGGAATTTGCAATTAATACTAACGGATTTTACAAGAATACTGAAGCCTGACAGAAATTGTTCGCATGCGGTTTGCAAAGAATTTGTCAAATCTATAAATTCAGCACAGACTTCCATAGACATTGCTGCATACGGTTGGGCAACTATTCCTGCAGTTAATAAAGCATTAGAGGATGCACAGGCTCGCGGTTTAAAAATCAGAATTGTTTACGATACAAATTCTCACCACGAAAATTACTATACGGAAACCGATGATTTTTTAAAAAAGTTTGATAACACAAAATCTGATGAAATAGCAGGAAATCCTAAACTTACTAATATGCTTATGCACAACAAATTTGCTATATTTGATGATAAAAGAGTCTACACAGGTTCAATGAATTTTTCCACAACAGGATTTTCAGGTTTTAATCATAACAGCGTAATTATTATAAATTCAGCACCGGTTGCGCAAATATACAAGGCGGAATTTGATAAAATGTATGAAGGGAATTTTCACACACTAAAGACAAAATCAAGCAACAATACAAACATACAAACCGGTAACAGCACATTATCAGTTTACTTCTCCCCGCAAGATAAAGGGCACTCAACAGAGGTTGCTAAATTAATAAGAGAAAGTAAAAGATACATTTACATACCAACATTTCTATTTACCCACAAAATACTCAAAGATGAATTAATAAAGGCGCACAACAGAGGAGTTGACGTTAAAATTATAATTGATGCAACCAATACACATGGAAAACATTCCGTATTTAAAGAATTAAGAAACAGCGGAATTCCTGTAAAGGTTGAAAACTACGCCGGAAAGATGCATGCAAAATCAATTATTATAGATGATGAATATTTGGTTATAGGCTCTGCGAATTTTTCTAATAGCGGTGAAAATAAAAATGATGAAAATTTACTTATAATCAATAACCGTAAGCTGACAGAAGTATACAGAGATTATTTTAAATATTTTTGGATAAGAATACCTGATAAATACTTAAAATATACGATAAAAGCGGAAAGCAGGGATTCAATCGGTTCTTGTTACGACGGAGTGGATAACAACTTTGACGGCAAAATTGATAATGCAGATGGCAATTGCAAAAAATAGCACACTCAGACTAATTATCTGCCTATTTGATAACACTCAAAACCGTATTCCTCTAACCTTGCCTTGTCATATTGATTACGTCCGTCAAAAATAACAGGCTGCTTTAAAGTTGATTTAATACGAGCAAAATCCGGACGTCTAAACTCATTCCACTCTGTCAGAAGCAGAAGAGCATCAGCACCATTTAAGGCCTCGTAGGAACTCTCTACATAATTTATATTATCCTTAAAATAGAATCTTGCCGTCTCCTGAGCCTTCGGATCATAAGCATTTACCTTTGCCCCCATATCAAGCAATTTATTTATAATTGTAATTGCAGGTGCCTCTCTCATGTCATTTGTTTTTGGCTTAAATGCCAATCCCCAAACCGCAAAGGTCTTACCTGTCAAATCGTTTCCGAATCTTTTTATAATTCTGTCAATAAAATTTGTCCTTTGTTTTTTATTTATTTCATCAGCTGCTCTAATAATTGACATGTCATACCCAAATTCAGAAGCGGTTTTTATCAATGCTTTTACATCTTTAGGGAAGCAGCTTCCGCCATATCCTAAACCCGGAAATAAAAATTTATTGCCTATTCTTGAATCAGTTGCTACCCCAACACGAACCATCTCAGCATCCGCACCGATTTTTTCGCATAGATTTGCAATTTGATTCATAAATGATATTTTAGTTGCTAAAAATGAATTTGCTGCATACTTGGTCATCTCAGCCGACTTAACATCCATGACAATTACCCTGTTTCCCGTTCTAAAGAATGGTGAGTAAATTTCCTGCATGATTTTTGTCGCCTTATCTGAATTTGAGCCAATAATTACACGATCAGGATGCAGAAAATCATCCACAGCATTACCTTGCTTTAAAAACTCAGGATTAGACACTACATCAAAATCAAAGTTTGTATTTTGTTTTATCAATTCGGTAACTTTTTGTGCCGTTCCGACAGGAACAGTAGATTTATCAACAATAACCTTATACCCATTCATAGATTTAGCAATAGACTTTGCTACCTCAAACACGTACTGCAAATCCGCAGAGCCGTCCTCTCCTTGAGGAGTTCCGACCGCAATAAAACAAACTTCCGAGCATTTTACCGCATAATCAATATCCGATGTAAAGGCTAGTCTTTTTTCAAGCACATTAGATTTTACAAGCTCTTCAAGCCCCGGTTCATATATAGGAATGATTCCCGCTTCAAGCTGTCTTAACTTCTCGACATTATTATCAACACATATTACATTATTACCCATATCTGCAAGACATGCCCCGGCAACAAGCCCTACATATCCGGTACCAATTACTGTTATATTCATAATCACACTCCTTATTCTATATTATCATAAAAATTACCTGATTAAAAAAAATATAGAATATTTTCAAAATTTTTGGTAAAATAAATATTACAGAGAGATTTGGGAGAGTAGTATGGAAGTAATTAACACAATATTAGTACATTTAATAAACTGGATAGAGCATGTTATCACACTATTTGGACCGTCGGGAGTTGCCATGTTGATGGCAATAGAATCATGTAATATTCCGTTACCAAGTGAAGCGGTACTGCCGTTTGCAGGCTATATTGTAAGTAAGGGAGAAATGAACTTTCACGTTGCAGCTTTTGCAAGCGCAATAGGTTGTGTACTTGGTTCGTTACCTTCATATTATATAGGTTATTTTGGCGGAAGAACCTTTGTTGAAAAGTACGGAAAATATTTTCTTGTTTCACATAAAGATCTTGAAGATGCTGATAAATGGGTAGAAAAATACGGAGATTGGGCGTTCTTTTTGTGCAGAATGCTTCCTGTAGTAAGAACTTTTATATCGCTGCCTGCCGGAATTTTAAGGGCAAAAAAAAGATTCTTCTTTACATTTACATTTTTAGGTTCCCTTGTTTGGAGTTATGTACTAATTTATGTGGGAGTAAAGATGGGGCAGAACATGGATGCATTCAAACACATCTGGCATAAATTTGATGCACTTATAATCGGTATATTTTTCGTTCTCGGATGTATGTACGTATATAAACACTTTAAACACTTAAAAGAAAGCTAAAATGAATTATGTCAAAAATTAGTTCGGAAATTTATAAATACAAAAACGAATTTTACAAACTGTATAATTCTTCAATATTACCTGTCTTTATAAGTATGGAAAAAAAGCGAAAGAAACTGCAAACAAGAGCTTTTCTTATTGCAGCGCTGATGTTTATAATTGGAAGTGCTTTATGCGTATTTGCTATGGTTAATTTGCAAAATGTGGCAAATCCCAACGATCTGGAGATTTTTTACATACTTGCAACGCTATGTTATATCGCCATGATATTATATCCGGCAATGGTTAACTCTGACTTCATAAAAGAGATAAAGAGTAAATGCATGCCTTCCATCTTAAATATATTTGGAAATATCACTTGGATGTGCAGAAACTCGCTAATTACAAATTCAGATATTAGAATAAGTAATCTTTTTGCAGAATATAACACACGAACAGATGATGACGGATTTAGCGGCACATACAACGGTATAAAGTTTGATATTTCTGAAACTCATTTAGAACATATTACCGGTTCCGGAAAGAATAGAAGATGTATCAACATTTTTAAAGGGGTTATAATAAAATTCAAATTTAATAAAAATATTGGTGCAAATACATTAATAACACCGAAATATAACTCTCTTATGATGAACAAACAACCTTTCAATTATTGTAATTATTTGTACATAGCTTCAGGAATATTTTTCATAAGTGCAATAATTAATCGCGAGAATATGTTGATGCCGCTATTTGTAATATTTACAATTTTCTTTGCAGTAATGGCGTTTGTAGGACAAAAACTTTCTAAAAATCAGTTTAATGACAATTATTCTCCTGCGAAATTCGAAGAAATAAAACTTGAAGATCCTGAATTTAATAAGAAATATAAAGCATATTCTACAGATCAGATTGAGGGTAGGTATTTGATAACACCTGCATTTATGGAGAGGTTTAAAAATCTGCATAAAGCATTTGGAACAAACACCGCAAGCTGCTCGTTTTATGACGACACCTTGATGTTTGCAATGCCTACAAATAAAAACTTATTTGAACTCGGGAATTTATTTAAAACTCTTGAAAATGTCAATAATATGGAAAATTTCTTTAATGAAATTTCTGCGGTATATATAATTTCAGATTACTTTAAATTAAATGAAAATTCCGGCTTGTAAGGGCGAAATATTTAGAGTATAATTAATTTGTAATAAGAAGATTAGATGAGGGATAATAATGAATAAAAATCAGTCTGCGGGAATGTATATAGTATTGGCGATAATATTTATGGTGTTTACGGCATCTGTATTGTTGTCAGGACCAAGTACAACTACATCGGAATTAACGTATTCCGATTTTTTACAAAAATTAGATAAAGGTGAATTTAAGAAAGTTGAAATTGCAGACACATATTTAATTGCAGTACCTAAAGAACAACCAAAAGCCCCGGAAACAAAAGCCGAGGATGTCCCGCTAAGTCCTTTTCAAATAGAGAAGAAAACCCCAACTGTCCAATATAAAGTCATGACGCTTAAAGATGACAGTCTGATGGGACGACTCGAAAAAGCGAATATAGATTTATCTGTAAAAAAACCGTCAGATTCAGATAAATTTATGATGTTTTTTAGCGGGGCATTCATACCGATTTTATTCATAATATTTTTAATAATACTTGCAAAAAGCCTTCAAGCTGGAGGTTCTCAGGCAATGAGCTTTGGCAAAAGCAAAGCTAAAATGATGCTTGATAGCAAAGTAAAAACAACTTTTAAAGATGTTGCAGGTATAGATGAGGAAAAAAAAGAGTTAGAAGAAATTGTTGACTTTTTAAAACACGGTGAAAAATATATCAAACTAGGTGCAAGAATACCAAAAGGGGTTCTCCTTGTAGGACCTCCGGGAACAGGTAAAACATTAATGGCAAAGGCAGTTGCAGGCGAAGCCGGAGTACCGTTTTTCTCAATAAGCGGTTCGGATTTTGTAGAAATGTTTGTCGGTGTCGGAGCAAGCCGTGTAAGAGATTTATTTGAACAGGCTAAAAAGCATCAGCCTTGTATAATATTTATAGATGAAATTGATGCTGTTGGGCGTCAACGTGGAGCCGGTCTTGGCGGCGGACATGATGAAAGAGAACAAACCTTAAATCAATTACTTGTTGAAATGGATGGGTTTGATGAAAATACAAATATTATTGTTATTGCCGCTACAAACAGACCTGACATCTTAGATAATGCTCTTTTAAGACCGGGAAGATTTGACAGACAAATTTACATTAACGCACCTGACGTTAAAGGCAGAGAAGCTATTTTAAAGGTTCACGCAAAAAATAAACAACTTGATGCTGATGTAGACTTAAAAATTCTTGCAAAAAGAACTCCGGGATTTACCGGCGCAGATTTGCAGAATTTGTTAAATGAATCGGCACTACTGGCAGCGAGAAATGATAAAACAAAGATTTCTATGGAAGACGTTGATAATTCTATAGACAGAGTAATTGCAGGTGTCGAGAAAAAGAGCAAAGTTTTGACTGATGAGGATAAAGAACTAACTTCATACCATGAGGTCGGACACGCACTTATAGATAAATTATTAAAAGATGCAAATGAACTTCATAAAGTTTCAATTATTCCTCGAGGGATGGCACTCGGTGTTACATGGACAAGGCCGAAGGACGAAAAAGTACATGTAAGTAAGGCAAAACTTCTTGCAAAGATTACAGTATCACTTGGCGGTAGAGCTGCAGAAGAAATTATTTACGGCAAGGATAAAGTTTCAACAGGAGCCTCTCAAGATTTAATAAATGTAACCAATATTGCAAGGAAAATGGTTACTGCTTGGGGAATGTCCGATAAACTGGGTACAATGGCGTACGGTAAAAATGAAGACAATGTCTTTATGGGTAGAGATTTCGGGCATCAGAGAGATTACTCAGAACAAGTTGCCTATGAAATTGATAGTGAAATTAAACGCATAGTAGATGACAGATACGCAATCGCTAAAAATTTATTAAACGAAAACAGAGATATGCTTGAGGCTATTTCAAGAGAACTGTTGGACAAAGAAACGATTGACGAAAAAGAATTTGAAACAATTATGAATAGAGTAAGGGATGAAAGACAGTCATAATTCTATCAGAACAATAAATTTTCAAGGTCTTAAAATCGGGGGAGAAAAATCTTTCCCGATTTTTAACCCTCTGTATGCGCTTAATCTATCTGTAAAAGATAATTTGGATTTTAATAAGATAAACAGCACACATGCTGATATCATCGCTTTACGTTTTGATATTGATACAACAACGCAAGCAGATGAAACTATAGAAATTTTCAAGAAAGCATTGAATAATATAACTAAGCCGCTTATGCTGTCAGGCAGCGGAAAAAATGAAATTGATGTAATTCTGTTTCCAAAACTGATAAATATGCTTGATAGAGAAGTTATAATTAATTCCGTAAACGAAAACACATATAAGGAGATAATTCCATATACATCAAGATACGGACACACTGTTGTACTAAAAAGTCCGATAGACATTAATCTTGCAAAAGAATTAAATATTTTATCCGCAGATCTTGGACAACCTTTAGATAAAATTCTTATAGATACAGATATAGGCGGACTTGGCTACGGGCTTGAATATGGCTACAGCATTATGGAAAAAATAAAACTTGAAGGCCTAAACGGTGATACCTACCTAAATATGCCAATGATTAGTTTTGCTTGTCTGGAATCCTTAAAGACAAAGGAAGCAAAAACAGAGTCTATTGAAGAGTGTTGGGGAAAATTAGAAGAAAGAAGATTATATATAGAAATAGCATCTGCATCAGCAGCAAAAGCCTGCGGAGCAGATATAATTGTTATGCAAAATGAGGATGCTATCAAAGCAGTAAAGGAGATTGAATAACATGGGACTGTCAGGACTTGAAATATTCAAATATCTACCTGCTGCGAAAAAAGCTGAACATACAAACTGTAAAGAGTGTTCCTGCCCTACATGTATGGCGTTTGCAATGAAACTTTCCAAAAATAGCATTGATATTAATGCTTGTCCATATACACCAAAAGAATTGATTAGTAAATTTGAATTTGAAACAAAACAACCGCAAAAAACCATAACTATTTCAGGTTTAAACATTGGCGGAGAAAATGTTTTATATAGGCACGAAAAAACGTTTATAAATAAAACCGCTATTGCAATATTAATTGATACAAATTCAAAAGATTGGCAAAAAACTCTAAAAGAAATTGAGGAATTTGAATTAAGGCGTGTCGATGAAAGTATGAAAATAGATTTAATAGTATTTAAAGGGGAAATAGAACCGCAAACTACGCTTAATCATATAAGTTTAGATGAATTAAAAAAACTTGATATTGATATAATTGAAGACGGTAAATTCTCAAAAACCGCACAAGAACTCATTTACAGAAGAGAAAAAGCAATTAAAGAAAAAGATGAAAAATATTCAAATCCGACATGCGTATATTTTAAATCCAACTTATCGCCTTCTCAATTGTGTGCAAAAGCTTCTTTTTATATATGTAAGTACGCCAATATGATATTGTTTGAGGACTTTAACAAAGCTTTAATATCAACACTTATGACATTAAGACAAAACATCTTTACGGACCCTCAGAAGCCGCTGCAAGTTGAGGCTAAAGTATATGAATTTAATAATCCGGATGAAAATTCTTTAATATTTATGACAACTAATTTCGCACTGACATTTTACGCAGTTGCCAGCGAATTAGAAAGTCTTTCTGTGCCGTCATATTTATTGGTAACTCCGGCCGAAGGGATGAGTGTTTTAACAGCTTGGTCAGCTGAAAAATTTACCGCAAAACTTGTTGCAAAAACATTAAAAGACTGGCATTTTAAAGAGAGAGTTAAAAACAGAAAAATTATTATTCCGGGACTATTAGCACATATGAAAGAAGAACTGGAAGAAGAATTACCTGATTTTAAAATAGTCATAGGCACGATTGATGCCTATGACATATCCGATTTTGTAAAAAACCTAACATAATATAAAAGACTATACTACCCCTTGCATTTTCATCGCTTCTGCAAGCTTTTTAAATGCTGCAATATTTGCGCCTACTACATAATTACCCTTACACTTAAATTCCTCAGAAGCATTTTTGCACTCATTAAAGATATTAACCATTATTTGTTCAAGTTTTTTATCAACTTCTTCAAAAGTATAATAATACCTCATACTATTCTGAGACATTTCAATAGCAGATGTAGCAACACCGCCGGCATTTGCTGCCTTAGCAGGAGCGACAAGAACGCCATTCGCTAAGAAGTATTCTGTCGCCTCAATAGTACACGGCATATTTGCACCTTCTCCGATTGCAATAACTCCATTTTTTACGAGTAACTTAGCAGAATCTATACCGATATCATTTTGAGTAGCACAAGGAAGTGCAATATCAGCCTTAATTGACCAAATCGGCGGATTTGCAGAACCTTTTGACTCCATATAAACCGCTTTCGGATAAGTTTTTAAGTATTCCTTAATACGTCCTCTTTGAACTTCTTTAATTTGTTTTACACAATCCAAATCAATTCCGGACTTGTCATAAATACATCCGTTAGAATCACTCATAGCAATAACTTTAGCACCCATTGCCTGACATTTTTCACAAGCATATATTGCAACGTTACCTGAGCCGGAAATTATGACCGTTTTTCCCTTTAAAGATTTATTATCAGCAGCAAGCATTTCACGCATAAAATACATTAATCCGTAGCCGGTAGCTTCTTTTCTTGCAAGCGAACCGCCATACATAACATCTTTACCGGTTAAAACACCACCCTCATAAGCATTACGAATTCTCTTATACTGACCGAATAAATACCCTACTTCTCTTGCTCCTACACCAATATCTCCCGCCGGAACATCAACATCTTGACCGATATGTCTATATAACTCAGTCATAAAACTCTGACAGAATTTCATAATTTCAAAGTCAGATTTTCCTTTAGGATCAAAGTCGCTGCCGCCTTTTGCCCCGCCGATAGGAAGCCCTGTCAGCGCATTCTTAAATATTTGTTCAAAACCCAAAAACTTGATAATACTAAGATTTACACTCGGATGAAATCTTAATCCTCCCTTATACGGACCTATTAATGAATTAAACTGAACACGATAACCGCGATTAACAATAACTTTACCCTTGTCATTAACCCACGGGACTCTGAACATTATGATTCTTTCAGGCTCAACAAGCCGTTCAAGAATTGCCAATTTTTCATATTCAGGATGAATATCAATAACCGGAGATACAGACTGTAAAACCTCATTAACAGCCTGCAAAAATTCCGGTTCTTTTAAATTTTTTTTCTTAGTATCTTTTAAAACTTTATTTAAATAATTGCTCATACTTCCAACCTCTCTTATACTTTTATACCTTCTTTTAAGCTCAAATGCAAGCATAAATTTTATAAACGCACTAACTATCACAAAAAATAAGCAACAGAAAAGGGGCTCGTCGCCCCTTCTCAATAAATGAACCAAAAGTCAGCATTTTTAGCTGATATTATTTTTATACCCATGTTTCGTATTTTTTAAACATAATATTCAGAAAACGTTACAAATGTTTACGTTTTTACTATGCAGCATACTGTGTCATCGTAAAATCATTCATAAATTTATAGACATTTTTGTGATAAATACTCTGTTTAGGAGTAGCTGTTAAGCCTGTAATTTGTGATTTTCTGCCATTCCAGCAATATAAAACCGCATCATCTTTTGAGATATTTAATTTTTCTATTTTAGTTTTTAGAGCCGGCAATTCATTTTTATAAATTGAAGACAGAACAATCATAGTAGCAACAGCTGCTTTATCAGGTCTATTTAAATTATTTTCATTAATCCCGTATTTCTTAAACAGTTTCTGAACTTCAGGATCCGTATAAGATTTTATTTTCATTTGAGTTATTCCTCTTGAATTATAAGAATTATTCCCTTTAAGGTTTTTTGTAAAATTAACTAACCATGAACAATTTTCCTTAGCCCAATATGGTTTGCCATCTTTAGTACCTGCGGTTGGATCGCCGTAGCGGGTTTCCTGACCTGCAATTCCGAGAGTCAGCATTGCCAGATGGTTGTATGTATCATTATCAAGCCCTAAAACTTTAGTGAGTACTTTTTTACTCTTTGATAGTGTATTTGCCATTTTAGTTGCTTCTTTTCTCATATCGGATTTTTTAGTTTTAATTGATACAGATTTTACAGGATTATTTTTTGTAGATGTAGTTGCGACATTACCTGTATATTTTTTCTGAGAGAATTGAAGTTTACCGTTTTTTACACTCATAAAATTATTTTTATCTTCCGGTAAAATATATACTTTAGTACCGACACCTTTAATTTGTTTCATGCAATCATCAAAATCTTGCGGAAGGAAGTTAATACACCCTGAAGAAAATCTGTTATTTTCTTTAGAGGTGCCCCTTGCAAGCAATTTATTTCTTCTGGCAGTATTACCGTTAGGCACCTGGTGAAAAGCAACACCTGTTTCACCATTTCCGACCCCTTTATCTTTAAGCCCGTCGTTTGACAGTGTCAAGACTCTGTCATTGTACAAGCGCTTATATGCATCCCTGCCGGTTGCTCTATAGTTAGCGGTATAAATTCCGGCACTTGTTGATGCAATATTCTTTTCTGCATTCTTTTTGCTGCGTCTTAAAAGTTGATCACCTTCGTTTTTTGCTACGCCGATTTCATATTGTTTAATAACTTTGCCATCAGGAGAGTAGACTGTAGCCGAATAATTTTTCTTATCTACAATAACGTAGTTATCTTTTATATTGCCGATAGTTCTGTTATATTCAATAATTCTCTGTTTATCCGTAGGTAATTTATTAATTTTATTTTGCAGTTTCTCAATATCTTTCCAGTTCTTAGCTCCAAGGGCTTTTTTAAACGACACAGAGTCATTATTATGTGAATTTGTTTTCACAACACTATCTCTAAAAGAGGAGTCAACACGTAAACGAGCTCTGTTCGTATCAGAGATAGCATCAGTTTTAAGTGCTTTAGAAGAATCACTAAAGATTTCACGTTCAATAGAATCACGTTTTGCAAAAACGCTATCTTTAGAGGAATTCGTTGAGAGATCTTGAGCGTGCGAGCTGTTAATTTCAAAAGATTTGCCTGCAATAAAGAATTTTTTAGCAAATTCATCAATATTTTTACAACCATACAAAGACGGCAACTTCTTAAGTTCGGCCGCAATCTGCTGATTTGTAACATTAGTGTGCTGCCTTTCAAGCATTTTTCTTGCAAAGCTCCAAGGTGAATCTCCTCGTT
>ONTD01000070.1 GCA_900320675.1 uncultured bacterium | reverse complement strand
TAGAAGTGAGTATATGGAACATCATAGGAGACGCAGAGGCTCAAATGTAATTATGTCTGCGCCTGATAAGGTCTTGCTTATAACCGTTGCTTTTCTTGTAATAATAGGTTTTATGGCAATATTTTCAGCTTCCGCCCCAAAATGTATTGATGAAGGCGGGCAACCTGCGCAGTTTTTGATAAAGCAAATTATATGTTTTGTCGTAGGGTTTATAGGTTTAAGGGCATTTACAAATATCGATTATAAAAAACTTTCAGAATGGTCAATGATATTTGCCGGAATTATTATTGTACTGTTGGTTTTAGTTGATTTCACTCCGTTAGGTGTTATGGTTAACGGTGCAAAAAGGTGGATAAACTTGTTCGGATTTCAATTGCAGCCGTCCGAATTCGCAAAACCCGCAGTAATTTTGCTGCTGGCTTCAATTTTCAGAAAAGATGCAGACTTGAGGGACCAAAATAAATGGACAAATGCTTTTATACCTATAATAGCAATGCTCATGTTTATATTTGTACAACCAAATTTGTCAATGGTTATATTGCTGCTGGCTACTTCCGTAGTCATGTATTTGGCGGCAGGCGGTTCGTTAAAGTTGTTTTTTAGCTGCCTTGGTGCCGGTATATTATCAATAATTGTTGCAGCTACAACAATCATAAAACCTTACCAAATGCAGCGTTTGGCAACTTGGCAGCATCCGGAGCTTGATCCTCAAGGAGCGGGATATAATATTATTCAGTCTTTAATAGCCTTTGCTTCAGGCGGCTTGACCGGCGTAGGATATGGAGGTTCAATACAAAAATTATCCTATCTTCCGGAGTGTCATACGGACTTTATTTTTGCAATTATAGCGGAAGAGCTTGGTTGGATTGGTTGTATCTTGATTATAGGGCTGTTTTGGACTTTGATACATAGGGGATTTATAATTGCTTCAAGATGCCCTGATATGTTCGGAAAACTTTTGGCAGTCGGTATAACTTTTTCGCTTGGTTTTCAGGCATTCTTAAATATGAGTGTTGCAAGCTCATTCTTCCCGACAACAGGTGTTCCGCTTCCGTTTATAAGTTATGGCGGTTCTTCGCTCATTGTGTCTTTGTGTATGATTGGGGTGTTGTTGAATATATCAAAGAAGAGAATTAAGAGGATAAAAAATGTCGAAAATGTCCAAAATGCCCAATAAAACTTTCTTTATAACCGGCGGCGGAACCGGCGGTCATATTTATCCTGCTGTTGCGGTTGCGGATGAGTTGGTTAAAGA
Source organism: uncultured bacterium (assembly GCA_900320675.1). Lineage (GTDB taxonomy): Bacteria > Cyanobacteriota > Vampirovibrionia > Gastranaerophilales > Gastranaerophilaceae > UBA1221. The sequence goes on along the minus strand of ONTD01000070.1, from coordinate 21,887 downwards.
CGGTCAGGAAGTGTATTATGTGGGAAATCCTAAGAATTTGGAATATAATATAGTTTCTTCGAAGGGGTATAAGTTTTTACCCGTAAACGTACATGGTATGCCCAGAAAAATAGGATTGCCTTTTATAATGTGGGGTATTCAGCTTTGCTTAGCCACTTTTAGGGCAATTGGGTATATTTTAAAATACAAGCCTGATGTTGTTTTTGGTACAGGCGGATATGTATCCGCTCCGGCAATGTTTGCGGCAAAACTTCTTAGAAAACCTTATATGCTGCATGACTGTGATGCTCAGCCGGGGCTTGTTACAAGGAAACTTGCTCCGTACGCTTATGCTGTTTCTTCGGCTTTTGAAAGTGCAAGTAAATTTATTAAAAATAAAAATTTCTGCGTGAACGGGAATCCTATTCGTCCGGAATTTAAAACTTTATCAAAACAGGCTGCAAGAGAAATTTTAGGTTTGGGAAATAAGACAACTTTGTGTATAATGGGTGGCTCTCAGGGGGCTAGAACTATTAATGATGCGAGTGTTTCTCTCCTTCAAACTTTGAGTAAAGATTATGATATTCAGATAATTTTTCAAACCGGAAAAAAGAATTTTGAGAGGGTAATTGAACAGTTGTTGAAAGTTTATCCTGACTACGAGCTTGATAAAAATTTAATTATTCGCCCGTATTTTGAGGATATGGTATCGGTTTTAAAAGCTTCGGATATTGCTATATCAAGGGCAGGTTCGTTAAGTTTATCTGAAATTGAGGCTGCGGGTTTAGCATCAATACTTATTCCTTATCCTCATGCAGCTGCTGATCATCAAAGAAAAAATGCAAGGTATATGGTTGAAAAAGGTGCATCTTTGTATTTGGAAGATTCTGAGACTGATGAAATTCATTTGAAAAATTTGTTGGATGAGCTGTTGAAAAATCCTGAAAATTTGGCAAAGCTTCAACAAAATGCTCTAAGTTTAGCAAAATATGACGGTGTTATCAGGATAAAAGAGCAATTGATGGAAATTTCTGAATTGTAATTAAATTTTATCCAATTTGGCTTTTTAAAAAATCTTGTACGAAAAGCGGAAAATCCTTAAGTTTATCCAGAGGATTTGAGGCTAGTTTTGTTCCGGTACTGTCAAGTGAATCCGTTATCATTTTGGCAAATGCTTCGGCATATAATTCCATTTGAGATGTTTTTGCATATGAACCGATTTTATCGGAAATAATTTTGTTTTGTTGATGGGAAAAAGAAGTGTTTCCCATTAATATTGCATCAAGTAAGCCGAATTGAGTGTGGCCGTCAAAAATTCGTTTTAAATGTATATTATGTAAAATCTCATGCAAAAATGGGGCAATAAAGTTGTCTGAACTTGTTATGCGTTTTTCATACCATTTTTCTATCCGGTTATTAAATTTATCAATGTTGTCCGGCACATTTTTTATAAACACTGAGCGGGGTGCAAACAAGGGTTGTTTTTTCATAACTTTTTGCAGTTGTGCTGTGCAAAAACCGAAATTTACATCTTCCTGTTTTATTAACTCTGTTGGTTTATATACCCGAAGTGAAGGCGGAGTAGCTCTAAATGGCAGCCCAAATTTTTCAGAGGCTTCTTTTAGCAGGTTTAAAGCGTAATATGTTCCCAAAGCCAAGGTGCAATTATCCTGAAAATTGCAATCAGTATTAAATTGTTTTTCAATTATTCGTTCTGTTTCTTTGGTGTTTATGTGGTTTAATTCCTTTCTGATTGCCGGAGTTAAACCTGCTTGAAATGACACTTTATCTGATATGTTGTAATGCATTTGCCTTCCTTTATGTTAGGTATAAAACATGCAAATAAAAATTTTTGCTTTTTTCAAAAAATATTTACATTTGCAAATTCAGTGAATTTGTTTTAATTTATCATTATGAATTATACATATGAAAAAGCAAAAGAGCTGCTTACTTCAAGCGGGAAATTTCGTATAAGTCTTGGGCTGGAAAGGGTTACTAAGGTACTGGAATTACTCGGGAACCCGCAGGATAATTTAAAATGTATCCATGTTGCGGGTACAAACGGTAAAGGTTCTGTTTGTGCAATTATTTCCTCAATTTTAAAGTCAAACGGCATTAAGGTCGGGCTGTATTCAAGTCCTCATATATTTAAGTACACAGAAAGAATAAAGATTAACGGAAAAGATATGGAGGATGATATTTTTTCCAAGTACGTATTTGATATCTGTAAAATTGCAGATAATAGTGCAATTCAATTAACTGAGTTTGAAATATTGACTGTGGTTATGTTTAAATATTTTTATGATGAAAATGTGGATATAGCAGTTCTGGAAACAGGATTAGGAGGAAGATTTGATGCTACAAATGTTATAAAATCAAATCTGTGTTCAATAATTACTCATATTGATTTGGATCATACCGATAGGTTAGGAGATACCAAGGACAAAATTGCATATGAAAAAGCCGGTATTATAAAGCCGAATTGCCCTGTTATAACATCTGAAGGTTACGAGGCTATAAAAGATAAGGCAGATAGTTGTAATTCGCTTTTTGTTATGGTTCAACCGTTTGAGGATACTTCCGAGTTGGCATTAAAAGGTTCTTACCAGCAAGAAAATTTATCATTGGCACTTGCGGCAATAAGGTTATTATTTCCTGATATATCGCATGAGGTTATATCTGAAGGGCTAAGGAGAGTTGAGCATCCTTGCAGATTTCAATTTTTTGAAGATAAGATGCTTCTGGTTGACGGCGCTCATAACCCTAACGGAGCATTGGCACTAAGAGAGAGTTTAGATAGGTATTTCCCTGATAAAACCAGACGTTATGTTTTTGGTTGTCTTACTACAAAAGACTATCCAAAGATGATGAAATTCTTGTTTACCAAAAATGACCAAATTTATTTTTACCATTTTAATAACAAGAATTCAGCTACAGTAGCCCAACTAAAAGAGGCTTGTGAATATCCGTCAAATGAATTTATATCATTAAGCGAATTCCCATACGACAAAGACGTACTAACAGTAGTGTGCGGCTCTTTTTATATGATTAACGAAATACTTTTAAAATAGAACTATTTGTTAGTTAATGAGTTATTACTTTCGTTGCTTGCTTGAATAATTTCTGCGATAAGATTATTTAATTTCGCAGGAGAGAATGATGAACAAGTATTCCAAGCAACAGTTTCACGTTGTTCGTTGTTAATGGAAGGACTAGGGTATTGACTGTTGCAGTAACCTCTCATCATATTTGTTGTCCCGTCAACGCAAGGTTGAAAATGTGAACAGCAGCTGCAAATTCTAAGTATTGCCCCGTGATCGTCCAATATTAACTTTAATTCTTGTAATGCATCAATCATTCTGAGGTGTGATTTCGTTACAAAATGTTTGTTCTTTCTCATTAATTTAACTTTTGACATTCCGTCTTTTTGTATAAATTCTAATTTGTAATTTAAATTATTTTTCTTTGCAGTTGTAATAATAACGTCCACGACGTATTTTTCTGAGCTTACGGATTCATTTCCTTTATCAAGAATTTTGTTTACAAAATATCTTATAGGCGGGAAATTTCTTATTATATGCCCGATTGAATATACAGGATAAGCACATAAATATCCGATTTCTTCCATTGTCATTTTTGCGTTAACCAAACTTATTCCAAAAGCTGCCACAAGAACAACAAAAGTTAATGAGACTAATTTTACGTCAACCATAAAATGATATGTAAGCGAATGATTAAATAATATGGCATAAATTATTAATAGGAGCCATATATTAGGGTAGATAAGAGAACAAATGTGTTCCGTAAATACAAAATTTGTTGAGAATAATTGCGGTAAGCAATTCTTAAATAAATCTAAGCGGTATGATATTTTTGGTTTTCTGAAAATATAATTTGCCGGATGAACTATTGTTTGTATGTTAGGGTTATAAGAACATCTGCACTTAATTTTAGACAATAGCAGACTGTATTTTAATTCCGTATTAACATCCTTAAAATCCACATCCCCTATTTCATCAACAATTCCCCTGCTAATGATAAATACTCCGGAATCTGCCATAGCGGCTAATCCAAACAGAGAACGTGCCTTTCTTATGAAATTCATATGGTATTTTTGATATGCAGCCTTAATTCTGTCAACAATACCGAGATATTTCATATCCATAACCGTTTCGCCGCTGATTACAGAATCTTTTTTTAATGCGGCATTAACTATAGAAAGAAAATTAGACGCGATGCTTCTATCTGCATCCAAAAATACGTACGCATCAATATAATCGTTATCGGTAAGCTTTTCTAATAATGTTGCAACCGCCTGATCTTTACCGATTGTTCCTACTCCTTTTATATCAATAACATGTACGAGATTTTCTTCTACAAACAAGTCTTGAGAACCGTCATTGCAATTATCTAAAAGAACAAAAACTCTGTATTTGTTCAACGGATAATCCTGTGATTTTAGTTCGGATACCAAATTCCCGAGAGTTTTTTTGTTGTTATGTGCGTATACGATTATTGCAAGATTTTCCTTATCTTCATATGCAACATGACGCAGCTCATTTTTGAAACTTTTGTCATTCAGATTTCTTATGGCAAGAGCCAAAAAATAAAATGTATATGCTGCTACAAATATATATAGTAAATCTAATATTAATTCCATAGCTATTCTCCTGTAAATATATTTTATTCAAAATATAAGAGAATTTCCATTTATGTAAATAAATGTTTAGCGTTCACTCTATATAAATGTTTAGTAAGTTTAAGATAAGTTGAAATCTCAGATGTTTTTACATTTTTCGCTAAGCAAGGACAACTCCTCTTTCAACTTGTTAAGTTCGTTTTGGATAGGGTCCGGAATGTGGTTGTGCATCAATGTTTCATTTTCACTTTTGTCTTCTCTTGAAACGATTTTCCCCGGAATGCCAACAACAGTTGAATTATTAGGGACATCGCATATAACAACTGAACCTGCACCTACTCTAACGTTATCTCCGAGTTTTATGTTACCGAGAACTTTTGCCCCTGCACCTATAATAACGTTATTTCCTATAGTAGGATGTCGTTTGCCGTGTTCTTTCCCTGTACCCCCCAATGTTACTTGTTGATAAATTAAAACATCGTCTCCTATTTCTGTTGTTTCTCCTATTACAACTCCATCTCCGTGGTCTATAAAAAATCTTCGACCGATTCTTGCTGCCGGATGGATTTCTATACCGGTTATTATTCTGGTTATATAAGACAACATTCGGGGTAATATAGGGATACGCCATTTGTATAATCTATGTGCAAGCCTGTATGCTATAAGTGCATGCAATCCGGGATAACAAAGAATTACTTCAAATATGTTATTTGCGGCAGGATCTTTGTCATATATTACTTTTATATCTTCTTTTACCTTAGTTATGCCTCGTTTAATTACACTAAACATATTACCTCATTTACTCTGATAATTATTATTCACTCAAGATTTATAATATATAGGCCGGCAGGGTAATTCAACAACAAAAACAATCTTTGTCGTGATCGTTCACAACCCCTATTGCTTGAAGGTATGAATATATTATAACTGTTCCTACGTATTTCATTCCGCGTGTTTTTAAGTCTTTTGAAATTTTATCGGACAATTCTGTTGAAACCGGTAATTCTTTTTTGCTGCGTTTAATTACCTTCTTATCGGTAAATCCCCAAATGTAATTTGAAAAACTTCCGAATTCTTTTTGAATTTCTATAAATTTTATTGCATTGTTAATTGCGGCGTTGATTTTACCTCTGCTTCTAATAATACCTTCATTTTGAAGCAGTTCATTAATTTTCTTCTCATCGTATTTTGCAACTTTCTTTACATCAAAATTATCAAAAGCTTTTCTGAAATTTTCTCTTTTTTTTAGAACCGTAATCCAAGCTAATCCGGCTTGAAAGCTTTCCAATATGAGCAATTCAAACAAATCTCTGTCATCGAATTTAGGGATGCCCCATTCTTCGTCGTGGTATTTTACGTATAAATCAGATTTTTCGTCAACCCAAAAACATCTTTTTTTCATATATTTATTTTACCAAAAAAATATTTTGCGTTTTCTTAATTAAATTGCTAAAAAGAAGATTTTATGAAAAAATGATGTTATGGGGAACGATAAGACACTAATTTTAATAGACGGGCACGCTCTGGCTTTCAGAGAATATTACGCATTGGAAAGAACCGGTATGCAAACATCTGACGGGCAGCCTACTTGGGCTGTGTATGGATTTTTTAATGCAATATTTGATCTTTTGAAAAACAAAAATATAAAAACTGATGCTATTGCTGTGGCGTTTGATGTGAGCCATAAGACTTTTAGGGTTGAAAAGTACGAGAATTATAAAAGTAATCGTGAACAAATGCCCGATATGATGCGTTCTCAGATGGATATAATTTATGAAGGACTTAGGGCTTTTAATATTCCTATTTATACAAAAGAAGGCTTTGAGGCGGATGATGTTATCGGAACGATTTCTAAGCAAGCATGTGAGCTGGGACATAAGGTTTTAATACTTACAGGTGATCAGGATGCTTTTCAGTTAATAGATAAAGAAGGCTGCGTAAAAGTTATTATTCCGACGAAGGGTGAATTAAAAGAATATGACTGGGACGGTGTTTTTCAAAAACTTGGAGTGTATCCTGATCAAATTATAGATTATAAATCCTTACGCGGGGATACTTCTGATTGTATACCGGGGATAAAAGGTATAGGTGAAAAAACCGCACAAACGCTGCTTGCTGAATTTGGGCATCTTGATAGTGTAATAGAAAATGTTGATAGTATTAAAGGAAATTCTGTCAGAGAAAAAATTAAAAATGGCGTGGAAGATGCACGACTGAGTTATTATCTTGCTACAATTGTCAGAGATTTGGATATAAATTTCGATTTTGAAAAAACAAAAGTTGAAGTGCCTGACATTTCAGGAGTAACTGAATTTTTAAAATCAATGCAGTTTTACAAGTTTTTAAAAAACATAAATACAATTCTAGCCTCGTTTAATCCGGATTTTCAACCTCAAAATACTTCGGCGGAAAGTGTATTAGAACCTAAACAGTCATCAAATTCAGCCCAAATGCAGCTCGGATTATTTGCACAGACCGTTCAGGAAGAAATAAACAAAAATGATGAACTTAATGTTGAAAATAAGCTTATAACAGATACTTCGGATTTTGAAAATCTTTGTAATAAAATAAGGCAGCAGCAAATAATTTCTTTAAATGTTAAATCTGATTTTAGTAATGCGGTTGATAATAATATTATCGGTATTTCGCTTGGGTATAAAGACGGGTACTCTCTCGACGGAAGCTGTATAATAAATCCTGAGGGGGTTTATCATACTTTTTATATTCCGATAAGGCATAATTCGGTTGTAAATAAACCTGATAAATCGTATGTGTTGAATTCGCTAAAACCTATACTGGAAGATGCAAGTATTAAAAAAACGGTCTTCAATTCAAAGGATTTATATAACGTATTTAGGAATGAAAATATTGAATTAAACGGAATATTTTTTGATGCTGAATTGGCGGATTACGTTTCAAATCCTTCAAGAAAACACGATTTGGATATACAATCAATCGAGTATTTGAACCATTCACTTTTGCAATTTGCTGAGGCTGAAGAAATTAAAAAATTAAAACTGAATTATGAGAATGCAGATATTGAAAAAATTACAAAGTCAATTTGCGATGAAACCGCAGTAATACTTGAACTTTGTGCATATTGGACTAAAACTCTTCAGGAAGATGAGTTAAAAATACTTTCAAATATTGAAATACCTATGGCAAAAGTGTTGGCTGATATGGAATATAATGGAGTGGCAATAGATACAAGTTACCTTAATACACTCTCAAATTCAATGACCGGAACGCTTAAAAATGTTGAAGCAAAAATATATGAACTTGCCGATTGTGAGTTTAATATAAATTCTCCAAAGCAGGTGGGAGAAATTTTGTTTGATAAGCTTGGTTTAAAGACAAAGAAAAAGAAAAAATCAACAAGTGCAGAAGTGCTTGAAGAGCTTGCTCAAGAATATGAAATTGCAAGATTAATACTGGAATATAGGAAATATTCGAAATTAAAATCAACATATACTGACGCTTTACCTGAACTTGTCAGTAAAAAAGATAATCGTATACATACATCGTTTAATCAGACTGTTACTGTTACGGGAAGGCTATCTTCTTCTAACCCTAATTTGCAAAATATTCCGGCAAGAACTGAAGAAGGAAATAAAATCCGTTCTGCATTTGTTCCGTCAGACAGAGAAAATTGTCTGATATTATCTGCGGATTATTCACAAATAGAACTTAGGCTTCTTGCTCACATGTCTCAGGATAAGCATTTGACCGAGGCGTTTGTTAATGACATAGACGTGCATACTTTGACCGCTTCAAAAGTTTTTGGGGTTAAAATTGAAGACGTTACAAAAGATATGAGGTATAAATCAAAAGCGGTAAATTTTGGAATTATATACGGACAAAGTAAATACGGACTTGCAAAATCTATAGGAATTTCAAACAGTGAAGCGGAAGAATTTATAAACAAGTATTTTGAGACTTATCCTAATATTAAGTTATATATGGATTCGACTGTAAATTTTGCTATGCAAAATGGCTATGTAGAAACTGTATTCGGGCGAAAAAGATATTTACCGGAGCTTCAAAGTCCAAATATGATGATTAGAGAATTTGCAAAGCGTGCGGCAATTAATCAGCCTATTCAAGGGACGGCGGCTGATTTAATGAAATATGCAATGATTGAATGTGCAAAACAGTTTAAAATAAATAACATTAAATCTAAGATGATTTTGCAAGTTCATGACGAAATTGTTGTAGAAACATTTAAATCTGAACTTGAAAAGGTGAAAGAAATTGTAAAATCAGCTATGGAGCTAAACCAACCGCTGAGAGTACCTTTAAAAATTGACATAAATACGGGTGAAACATGGAAAGAACAATAAAATATGTATTATCAATAATATTTTTTACAATATTTGCTATTGCATATCCGGTATTTGCGGAAGAAATGACGATGCAGCAGCTTATTACTCCTACGAATATTGAATTTGCAGATTGCACAAAAACTTATAATATACCGGCAGAAAACTTATATTATCTTACATTGGATAGTATCTCCGCAAACAGATTTGAGATAAAAGAATTGCAATCCAAAATGGGATATATATTGTTTAAAGCGGCAAACAGAGAGTTTTTGGCTACGGTTGCTTATTACAGTCCGACAAGAAGTATCCTGAAAATTGCGCCGGTGAATAGTAATTACTATTTCCCGCCGGGGATAGTTATGAATATCTATAAATATATAGATATAAACGTTAATGGGCAATTGAAACAAATTGAAAAATCATAATGAATAGTTACATTTTGTAACAATAACTCCAAAATCTTAAAGTTTTGAAAAAAACATCCGATAAGGTATATGTAACTGAAAGACATTAAAGGAGTTGTTATAAATGTTGAAAAAGATTTTATCCCCATCGTCGAATATATCCGGCAGTGTGGAATTTATATTAAGAGGAGCGAGAAAACGCAGGTCTATTGCGCTTACTACAGCAAGGAGTGTCAGCTCCGAATCGGGTATTAAGACATCTTTTATGATTGTAAAATAAAAAATACAAACCTCATGGCAATATCTTAATTCGCGAGAATAAGAGAGAGAACTTTATAAATAGGGATCGGAAACGGTCCCTTTTATTTTACTTTGAACAATATAAATTAAATTTCGTTTTTATTATAAAATGTGAATAGTCTATGAAAAAATTTTTATTAATATTTTTTATATTTATATTGTTTGGCGATATATCATTTGCCGAAACTCGTTCCGTAACTGTGAAAAAAGGATATTCAGCGATGTACGGCTATATTCCGACACCTGTATACGGGGCTTATACAAGTTGTGATCCGTACTTTTTTATCTCAGGCGGAACTAAGTATTATTTTGTCAAAGGGAATAATACTCCCTACACATACAAATCGTTATTAGGTTGTTACGAGGATGAAAAACATTCTTTATTTGATCCGTTGAGGGCTTTAAATTCTGATAATGATACGGAAAAACTTACACCGGAAGAGTTGGAAGCTGCGGGAATAAGGTTCGTAAAGTTAAAATTAAACGGATATCTTGCATTGAATGATTATTCGCAGGATTTTAATATGAAAAAAGTTGCATATATAGATTTAAGAAGAACAAGATTTTCGACAACCGTCAATCCATATGGGAATTTCGATATATATGTAAAAAGGGATAGCGGCAGTTTGAAAAAAATAATAGGTAAAGTTTCGGCTCATACTTTATATACAGTCCGCAGAATGTTTTAAATCTTTTCGGTAACTTTGCCTCGTAATTGACCGCAAGCGGCATCAATGTCTGCTCCGCGTTCTAATCTTACGGTAACCTTTTTGCCGGAATGTTCCATTAAATACTTAAATTTCATTATAGAATTATTCGAAGGTTTTTGATAATCGTTTTTTTCTGTCGGATTATAAGGTATCAAATTAATATTACACTTAATATCCCTCAAATAATATGCAAGTTCTTTGGCGCTTTCTATGGTATCGTTCAAGTCTTTTATAAGCAAATATTCAATAGTAATACGCCTGCCTGTTTTTTTAACGTAATTTTGCATAGCTGATTTTAAAGCATCCATTGGATATTTGTTTTCAATTTGCATTAGTTTTTTTCTGATACTATGGTTCGGAGCGTGGAGAGAAATCGCAAGAGTTGACTGCATATCCAAATCCGCCAGTTTATTAATTTGCGGAACAATTCCGCTTGTGGAAACCGTAAGTCTGCGAGCTCCGATTTGAAAATCTTCTCTAAAAATTTCCATGGCTTTAAGTACGTTATCAAGGTTAAGCAGAGGTTCTCCTTGCCCCATAAAGACTACATTGGTAACTTTTAAGCCGGTGTCTCTTTGAATTGTTAAAACTTGTTCTATAATTTCTTTATAATTAAGATTTCTGATAAATCCTCGTTTACCGGTTGCACAAAACGAGCAATTAACAGCACAACCCACCTGAGAACTCACGCAAGCGGTCAAATTGGCTCGATTATCAAAGCGCATTAATACTGTTTCGACGCATTCCCCATCAGGATATTCAAGCAAATATTTTAAAGTTCCGTCGCTGCTTTCCTGTTTAACCTTAATTTTTACATCGGTAACCTTAGCAATTTGTTTAAGTTCTTCTCGAAATTTAACTGATAAATCTGTCATTTCGTCAATTTCCGAAACCGATTTTAAATAAATCCAATTATGAATTTGGCGTGCGCGAAACTTAGATGCCCCGAGTTCATCCGTAATTTTTTCAATTTCAGCCTGTGTAAGTCCTGATAATGTTTCCATAAACCTATTATTCCATGGTAAATTAAATTTATCAAACAAAACTTGATTAATCACTTATTTATTTTAAATATTGACTTTTAAAAAAATATCATTAAATATCTCATACGTTTAGATGTTTATCTTCTGGCTTAAATAGGTCATAATAAAGCCAAGAAAGTGTAGTCTAAAATGCCTTTTCGATACAGATTACAAAAAGTACTGGATTTCAGAATCCGCAAAAAAGAAGAGCAGTTGTTAGTAGTCCAGAAGGCCCAGCAGGCTGTTCTGATTGCAGAGGAGAATATCCGAAAAAACAACGAAGAGATTGAGGCTACCAAGATGAACATGCGACAGGCAGACCCGATGATGTATGATGCGTACGACAAATACCTCATCCACCTTTGGGAAAAAGCCGAAAAACTCGAGCAAATCAGGCAAGAGAAACAAGACATACTTGATCAGGAAAAATTAAAGTTGGTAAAACTTGAGCAGGCGGTCAAAGTTCTCGAAAAACACAAGGAGAAAAATCGAGAAGCATACATCGAAGAAGAGAAAAAAGCTGAACTTAAACAATATTCCGAACTTGGCGTTACAAGATATTTTGCACAAAAAAAAGAACGTCAGGAAGAGGAAGACAAAGAAATTTTAAGACAACTCGAAGAATTGGAGGGAACATGAGTCTTGATGCAAAGTCCAAAGTAACAACCGCAATATATTCATCAAACAACATGAATAAAACTGCGTCTGCTACTCAAGTAAAAAGATACAGTGATGCAAACACCTCTTTTGCAACTGAAATGAGAATGTCTTCTGAGCAGAAGGAAGCTGAAAATCCGACTGTAGAAGAAACAGTGGAAAATGATGTTGTTGATAAAAAAGAAGAAACCCGGAAAACTGAGACTAAACATTCAGACAAAGTCGCAGAAAAAGAACATAAATCGGATGATACAATAAAAGGCGAAGTTTCTTCCGATAACCAAGCTGAAAACAATTATCAAGGGCAAAATTCTTCTCAAGGCGGGCAACAAAATCCATATACTCCGCTAACAAGCCAAATACAGGCCTATATGAACGCAAACGGGCTTGATATGAATTTTGTATGTGTTAATCCTATGAATGCGACGTCTCATTCTCAAATTATGAGTCTGACTGCGACTGTCGACTATTCTAATATTAAAATGTCCGATACAGACGCAAAATTCTTTGCTGACTTGGTTTCAAAAACTGATATGACGGCAAATTCAGTAGCTGCTGAATTTGAAAAACAAATTCAACAAGGAAATATCAAAATGGTTCAATCTACTGCAAAGGCTAGTGCAGCATTGATTGAAGCTTTAAAACAATCCGCCAAAAATCATCAAGCCTTCAGAGTAGATTTTGATAAAGATATTTCAGTGATATTGCAGGTGGATAAGGGCGGAAAAATTAATGCAAACTTTATCCCGGGCGATAAAGCGGTTGAAGCGTATTTGAGAAACAATATAGATTCGCTTCGCCAAAGATTTAATCAAGAAAATATAGCATACGGAGATTTAACGTATTCTCAATCTCGCCGCAACAGGCAGGAAAGAGAACAAAGTAATAAGGAGAAACATTAATTATGAATGATTCTTATGTAGCAGCCCTAAATACTCGTAAAACAACCGAAAACTGGATGGATGTTATTGCTGATAACATGACCAACGTGTATACTCCGGGGTTCAGGGAAAAACAGGTGAATTTTAAAACCTTTTTAGGAGGTGCGATTTCTGACGATTATGCAAAAAATCTCGGTCAAGGTAAATCTACTCCGGGTACTGCAACAGAAAATTTATTCCTTGAAGGTAAAGGGTTTTTCTACGTAAGAACGCCGGAAGGTAAAAGTGTATATACTCGTCTCGGTGAATTTACATTTGACGGTGAGGGATTGTATAAAGATAAAGCCGGTAATACAGTACAAGGGTATATTCTAAATGATAAAGGCGAAATTATGCAAGGTACCAAGGCTATTACTGCCGATTTGTATCAGGAAACCGCAATGAAAGGCGGCTCTTTGGATATCCCGACAACTAACATTAAAATGTGGATAGATCCTAACAACGGTAAATATCTTGGCAAATATGACGATTATGAAATTAAAAATGACGGAACTATATATGGCAAGGCTGATAACGGGAAACGTTCTGTTCCTTTATACAGAATAACTACAAGAAATTTTCATAATGCGGCTGCATTATATGAGTTTAAACCGGGACAATTCGTGGAGACGGAAGAATCCGGTAAACCGCTTTTAGGTGTCGGGGAAATTCGTTCAGGACTTTTGGAATTGTCGAACGCTGATTTTAAAGCAAATATATCGTATTATCAGATGGCTAAACTTCAGATGGAAGTGGCTAATAAACTAATCGATTCAAATAAACAGTTGCTGGAAGATGCTCTGAGATTAGTCGGTTCATAGAAAATTTAAACTCCATTTGAATATACACATAATATACGGGGGGAATTTCCTCCCTTTTTATTTGGGAATTTTTTCGGATGAAATTAGGTTATCCTATTGTAAACCTGTTATGTGCATGTAATACTTTTGTCAGAGGGATATAAACTATGGCGAATATTTTAGTATACGAATTGTACGGAAAACTATATATCAATCTTACGAACAGATGCACAAATGAGTGTATTTTTTGTCTGAGACAAGATAAAGATGATGTGTGCGGGCAAACATTGTGGTTGGATAATGAAGATTATTCAGCTGAAGACGTTATTCTTCAATTGGAAAATTTTGCAAAAAAACAAAATGATACGAATTTAACGTCTGATAGTCCTAAAGTTTTATCGTCTGATGAGGTTATTTTTTGCGGCTACGGGGAACCCCTTTTAAAACTTGATATTTTGAAAGAAGTTGCTAAGTATATAAAAGAAAATTATAAGAACGTAAAAATAAGAGTAAATACAAACGGGCATGCAAATTTTGTATATAAAAGGAATGTTGTTCCTGAATTGAAAGGCCTTGTTGATGAATTCTCAGTCAGCCTTAACGGCAAAGATAGCGATGAATATAATGAGCTTTCACAACCTAAATTTGAAGGCGCTTATGACGAAGTGAAAAAATTTATAAAAGCGTGTTCTGATGAAAATATAGATGTTGTTGCAAGTGTCGTGGAAGGATATAAAGGCAGACATATAGATTTGGAAGCTTGCGAAAAAACGGCATCAGATCTTGGTGCCAAATTCAGAGTAAGAGAATGGATTCCGGCAGGGTATTCTTAAAAGTGAAAGGTGATAAATAGTTATGCGTGTAAAAGGTATTGAAAATAACCGGAGTTTTTCAGGAAGAGTAATTTTTGTAAAGGAACATGCAAATTCTTACAAGTACACTGACAGAATTGAAAAATATTTTCCAAAAACTGTTAAAAAACAACTTACGGATGTGAAATCTTTAATTGAGGATTTGCCGTTTGATTTGTATGTTTCAAGAAATGCAAAGTATCCGGAATTTTATGAATTTAATGCAAATACAAGTCATTTTAATATCTTGAAAAATAAAACAAACTCAAAAACAAGACCGGTATTTGTACATGAAAATGTCTTGAAAAGTTCGCTATTTAACGGCGCAAAAGATGCTATTAAAAATTTTATAGAATTAACAACCGCAAAAATATAAGGAAATAATAATGAAAACACAGCCAATATCAAGTCAGAATTTTACCGCAGGAGAAATTAAATTTGTTAACAGACATTTTGTAAGTAAGCCGTTTGATAAGATTTCGTTATACCTGCCGCAACAACTTGGTAATAGTTTAAATAGAGCCGCAGAAAAAATCTCAGGTAAAGATTATGATATTTTTGTTATGAGGAGTTGGAAAAATCATCATATTTTTGAAATCCGTGCAGATAAGGAATATTGTACCAAAAGTAACAGTAATTCGGTATTTGTTCATGAAAACCTGATTGCCGAGGCTTTTGAATCTGCAATAAGTAGAGCTATAAAATTATTTGAAAAAAAATAGAACGGAACTTTATGAATAAAGAAACAGATGCAGATGCTCAATTACCGGTTGTTAATCGTATATTTTCATACGATGTAATAAGAGTTGTAGCGATTTTGGCTGTTGTAATGATACATTGTTCAGTATCTTTCGTAAAAAGCTATAATCCTCCATCAATTGGGTTCTTGGCGGGAAATCTGTTTAATTCAATTTCTGCAATGGCAATTCAGCTATTTGTCATGATTTCCGGTGTCTTTATGCTTAATCGGAATAGGGTACTAAATATAGATAATCTTGTAAAAAAGATTATAAAATTATTTATGTTATTCATTATATGGTCTGTGATTTATGCTTCATTGTACCATTCGAATAATTTTTTGTCCGGTGTTTTTTATGGGCATTATCATTTATGGTTTTTGTTAATGTTGATAGGTTTGTATCTTATTACTCCGATACTAAGGTTATTTGTAAAACCGGAAAATAAGCAATATCTGTATTATTTTGTGGTACTTTCATGCATTTTTCAATTTATACCTGTAATTATAGATTTATTTTTAGATCAAGGAGATGCCGCAGTTAAATATTCTAATATGTTTTATTTGGATTTTGTCGGCGGATTTGTTTCATATTATATTTTAGGTTGGTTGATAGCGGAGGATTTTGAGAAGTTTAAACGATATAAGACATTTATTTGCTTAGCAGGGGTTTGTTCTATTTCAATAATTTTTATCGGATGCGAATTACTAACTTCGTCTTCTTGCCGAGCATATAAAACTTTATATTCAAGTCTTTCTTTCCCGATGTTTGTATATAGCTTTTCTGTGTTTGTATTTTTAAAAGATTTTGCAGAGCAAATAGAAAACAGATTAGCTTTAAATTTTTTTGTATTCAGATTAGCTGCCTTAAGTTTAGGAGTTTACCTTATTCATCCTATGGTTCTGGAATCGGTAAAAAGAAATTTACTAAAAAATATTTTTGCGGTTACTCCGCAAAATGCTAATCCTTTTGTGTATATATTGATTTTGTTTTTAATTACTACAGTGGTATCATTTATATTCACATATTTGATATCTAAAGTTCCGTATTTAAAAAAAATAGTAAAACTTAAAAATTAAGAAATAAAAATTTTCAGGTTCAAACAATTGTAATAATTACGCTCAAAAAATCTTTTTTTGTACTATAATATTGCTATAAAAACAAGAAAGGATGGAAAGCATGAGCAATTTAGACAAAATTATGAAACCAAAGTCAATTGCGGTTGTAGGTGCTTCTACAAAAGAACATACAATCGGTTCTGACATTATGAAAAGATTACAAGAATACAAATTCAAGGGTAATATATACCCGATTAACCCTAAAGGCGGAATTATAGAAGGACTTCAAGCTTATACTTCTGTTCTTGAGGTTCCTGCTGAAATAGATTTGGCAATTATTGTTGTAAACGCAAAATTTGTTTTATCAACAATTGATCAATGCCACGAAAAGGGTATTAAAGGTTTATGCGTTATTACCGCAGGATTTAAAGAAACAGGTAAAGAAGGTGCAGAACTTGAAAAACAATTATTGGAAAAAGTTCAATCATACGGTATGAGATGTGTAGGTCCTAACTGCTTAGGTGTTGTTAATACATTACCTGAAGTTTCTATGGACGGATGTTTTGCAGAATCTCTTCCTGAAAGAGGTCATATCGGATTTGTTTCTCAATCAGGTGCTTTAGGCGGCGGAATTTTAAATATACTTAAGGACCTTAATCTTGGGTTTGCACAGTTTATTTCAATCGGTAATCAGGCTGATGTTAACGCTGAAACAGCAATGGAATATTGGGAAAATGAAGATGATGTTGAACAAATTCTTCTTTATATGGAATCTATTCAAAATCCTTCAAACTTCCGTAAATTAGCTTCAAGAATTTCTAAGAAGAAACCTATTTTAGCATTAAAAGCGGGCAGATCTGCAGCAGGTGCCAGCGCTGCTTCTTCTCATACAGGTTCTTTAGCAGGTGCTGATAAAGCTGCCAACGCATTATTAAATCAATCAGGCGTAATCAGAGAATATTCATTGAAGAATTTATTTGCAACGGCAAAAGTATTTGCTAATTGCCCTATTCCAAAAGGTGATAGAGTTGCAATTATTACCAACTCAGGCGGCCCTGGTATTATGGCTACCGATGCAGTTTGCGAATACGGTATGCAAATGGCTCAAATTACAGATGCTACAAAAGAAAAATTAAGAAGTTTCTTACCTTCAGCTGCATCTGTTAAGAACCCAATCGATATGATTGCATCAGCTCCTATTGAACACTACAAACAAACTCTTGAAACTGTTATTGCTGATGAAAATGTTGATATGATTATGGTTATTTACTTGCCATTCTTAGGATTAAAAGATATTGATGTAGCAAAAGCCGTTATGGAAATTAAAGCTCAGTATCCTCAAAAACCGGTTATCGGTGTATTTATGACTAAGAGTGAATTCTTTACAGCATTGTCTGATATGAACGTTAATATGCCGTTCTTTATGTACGCTGAAGAAGCTGCTGACGGATTTAACAGATTAAATCAACAAAGAAAATGGATTGAAAGACCTGTTGGTGAATATCCTACATACAATGTTGATAAAGAAAGAGCAGCAAGTATAATTAAACAATCATTAGTTGAAGGCAGAGAACAGTTAACAACTCGTGAATCAATTGATGTATTGGATGCATACGGAATCAGAGTATGTAAATCAGGCTTTGCAACATCTGAAGATGAGGCTGTTTCTATAGCGGATTCTATCGGATACCCTGTTGTAATGAAGATGACTTCAAAGACAACATCTCATAAAACTGATGTTGGCGGCGTAAGAGTTAATATTCAATCAGCAGAACAATTGAGAAGCGAATATCAAGACTTAATTTCTAAACTTGAAGCAAAAGGTTTGCTTGACGGTTTGGAAGGTGTAATAATTCAGGAAATGGTTAAAGGCAGCCGTGAAATGGTATGCGGTGTTGCTACAGATCCTCAATACGGTCATATGATGATGTTCGGTCTGGGTGGTGTATTTATTGAAGTTATGAAAGACGTAACTTTCAGAATGGCACCTTTGAGCGATGTAGATGCATCAGAAATGATTAAGTCTGTTAAGGCATACAAATTATTAGAAGGGGCAAGAGGAACAACTCCTGCTCAAATGGATCAAATCCAAGAAACATTGTTGAGATTATCTCAATTGGTTGCTGATTTCAGCTTCATTACTGAATTAGATATCAACCCATTGTTGATTTCTGAAAAAACAGGTGAAGGTATTGCAGTTGACGGACGTATTAAAGTTAAGATGGAAGATGCAGTTAAAGCTTTGGGTTGCCAATGCGGTTGCGGAAGCTTAACTTGTTCTTGCAGCGGAAGTTGCTAAGAATTTAGCTGCAAAACACTAAATTAAACAGGACTTTGTTTATCAAAGTCCTGTTTTTTATATCTATGCAAATGTTCGATTATAAATTCAAAATGTTTTTTAACGTTTTTAAGTCTTGTTCGGTAATGTCTGCACAGAGGGATAATCTGAGTCTTGAAGTACCTGCAGGTACCGTAGGCGGACGTATAGGCAGTGTGAAATATCCGTTTTGATATAAGATTTCACTTAATTCTACAGTTCTGTCGTTTTCGCCGACCAAATACGGTATAATATGACTTTGGCTTCCCATTCTTCTGCCCAGTTTTATCATATCATATCGTTTTTCTTGTGTATTAGGTAATTTTTTTTCAATAATCCATTTTGTAAAAGCAATATTCACAGGGGGAAGTGCCGTAGAAAATATAAATGAACGGGCTTTATTGATCAAATAATCTATCAGGATTTTTTTACCTGTTGCAAATGCTCCGACAGAACCTATGGATTTGCCGAATGTTCCTATAATTAGATCTACTTCGGGTATAAGTCCGAGTTCTTCCGCCACTCCTAAACCTTTTTCTCCGAATACTCCAAATGCGTGTGCTTCATCTAAAATCAGCATGCAATTATATTTTTTCTTCAATTCAACAAGTTTTTTTATATCAGGGATGTCCCCGTCCATACTGAAAACGCTTTCTGAGACTATTACGGCATTTTTAAAATTATTTCGTTCTCTCATAAGAAGGGCTTCCAAATTATCCATGTCGTTATGCTTGTATCTGAAAAATTTACCCTTTGATAATTGCATTCCGTCAATTATGCTGGCATGATTGAGTTTGTCAGAAAAAATAACATCGCCAGAGCCGGCAATTGAACTGTTAATTCCAAGATTTGCATGATAGCCGCTGTTAAATATTAATGCAGCTTCCGTATTAAACAGGCTAGAAATTAATTGTTCCAAATCTTTGTATATGGGTAATGTGCCTGTCAGCAGTCTTGCAGAAGCACTCCCAAATGTATATTTGCATCCGATTTCCTGAATAAATTCAGATGTAATTTCTTGATTATCTGCAAAATTCAGATAGTTATTCGAGGATAGGTTAAGCAATTTTTTATTTTTTATGTATATATACTTTCCGTCTTTACGCTCAAATTCGCTTATTGAACGTAAATGTGAAGCTTCGCTTAGTTGTTCCAGTGTGTTTTTATAATTTTCAAACATATTTAAAGTTTATATTAAACCTCCGCTATTATCAATTCAAATCCGTTTTAATCGAATAGTCCGCAGGACAGATATCTTTCTCCGAAATCAGGAAGAATGACAACGATTAATTTATCTCTGTTTTCAGGTCTTTTTGATAATTCAAGTGCTGCAAACATATTTGCGCCGCATGAAATTCCTGACAACATCCCTTCTTCTTTTGCAAGTTTTTTTGCAGTTTCAATGGCATCATCATTTTTTACAGGAAAAATTTCATCAATAACGGATTTATCGAAATTTTCAGGTACAAAATTTGCTCCTATTCCCTGAATTTTATGTGGTCTGGCAGGTTTTCCCGCAAGTACTTGACTGTCAAACGGTTCTACTGCGACTGCTACAATATTTTTGTTTTTCTCTTTTAATTTTTTTGAAATCCCGCAAATTGTTCCGCCTGTACCTACACCTGCTACTACTATGTCAACTTTTCCGTCGGTGTCGTTCCATATCTCTTCTGCAGTTGTTTGATAATGAATTTGCGGATTTGCCGGATTATTAAATTGTTGAGGAATGAAAGAATTCGGGTATTTTTTATGTAGTTCTTCCGCCTTATCAACTGCTCCTTGCATCCCTTTTGCTCCATCTGTCAATACTAATTCGGCTCCGTAGGCTTTTAGCAGCATTCTGCGTTCAATGCTCATTGTCTCAGGCATTGTAAGTATCATTTTGTATCCTTTTATAGCACATACAAAAGCTAAACCGACTCCTGTATTTCCGCTGGTAGGCTCAATTATTACGGTATCTTTATTTATTTTACCGGCTTTTTCTGCTTGATAAATCATATTGTATGCCGGTCTGTCTTTTACGGAACCTGCCGGATTTTTGCATTCTAATTTTGCTGCTATAAGGGCATTACCTTTATTTAATTTATTTATTTTTACAAGCGGGGTATTGCCTATAAGCTCAATCATGTTTTCTGCAATTTTCATAATTAAATCTCCGTTTAGTTATATTTTAATACAAAAAATATTTTAAAAGTTATCTTGTTTGATATATACTTTTGTTAGTTGGAGTTGAATATTATGGAAAAAATAGTTAATTTTGTGAAATCTCATTTTGATTTTAATTTTTATAAGAGTGCAATTTTGCCGTTATTGGTTTTGTTGGCGGTAATCCCATGTGTGAAATTTTTGCCTGTGGAATATGGGTATGAAAACGGGTTGCTTGAGAATATGCAAATGCTGACATTATTGTTATGTTTTGTGTTTGCGTTATGTGCAAAGCACAGTAAAAAGTTTTTTTACTTTGCCGCTATGGTGATATTTCTGTTAATAGCCAGAGAAGTAAATTACGGAAGAACCATATTTTTTGCGGTTCCGGGAGAAGTAAATACATTTTATACTTGGCATGATATTCAATACGGTTGGATTGTAAATCCTATTGTCGGTGTTTATATTGCTTGTATGTCTTTATACTTTATATTTTCTAAAGCATGTGTTCAAATGTGGAACATAATAAAAAACGTTAAATTCCCTGTATGGAATTTTATTTTTCTTTTTATTGGTATGGTTCTTGGAGAGTACGCAGAAAAAACAACCGAAAATTTTGTGTTTGAAGAAATTTCCGAACTGTTATTTTATACTGCACTGTTAAGTATAATTTGGTTGTATTTGTTTAATAAAAATTTTAAGCAGGGATAGAAATATTTATCTGACTTTATTTTCTTCACCTTTTAAAAGCCGTTGAATATTTGACCTGTGAAGCCAGATTATGTACACTGCCCCCAAAGCACAATAGCATACGTACGCTATCGGTGCGTTAAAAAGGTACATTATAATCGGAGACAGTGCAAGTGCAATAATTGAACCTAATGATACATATCTGGAAAAATATGTGATAATTGCCCAGATTGCAGCTATAATTAAGCCTGCAACCCAATTTAATGCCAGAATTGTCCCGACACCGGATGCGACAGATTTGCCGCCGGTAAATTTTAAAAATATCGATTTTGAATG
>ONTD01000081.1 GCA_900320675.1 uncultured bacterium | reverse complement strand
TTTTGAAATATTTCTTAACAATTACTACTTACTATAGATAGTAATAATAAATTCACTACCCTTACCAACTTCACTATTTACAATAATTTTGCCCTCATGCTTTTCAATAATTTTGGCACAAATTGCTAAACCTAATCCTGTGCCAACACCAACTCCTTTTGTTGTAAAACCTGCCGTAAATATTTTTTGCAATTCATCTTCCGGAATTCCTTTTCCGGTATCTTTTATAGACACAGTCAAAGTTTCAGCCTCATATTGAGTTGTTATTGTGATTGTTCCGGTATTCTCAATCGCCTGACACGCATTAACAAGAATATTTGTAAACACTTGATTAAGCATATTAGGGTAACATTTTATTAGCGGTAACTGCCCGTAATTTTTAATTATTTCAATTCTGTTTTTAGTTTCATGCCTAATTAAATCCAGCGTCAAATCAAGCTCTTTATTAATATCTGCTTCTTGTAACTCAGATTCATCAAGCCTTACAAATTTTTTCAACGAAACAACAATCTTTGAAATTCTTTCTATGGCTTCACTATCTATTTCATTTATTTCTTTCAATAGGGAAGAAATTTCCTCATCTTTTATTTGCGGAATAACTTTAGCAATAAGCCCGTTATTGGATTTTATTGAAGCAACCGGAGTATTAATCTCATGAGCAATTCCGGCGACGAGCTGCCCTAAAGATGCCATTTTTTCTGAATTTATCAACTGTAATTGTAGCTCCGCTCTTATAATTGCGTTACCGAGCTGGAAAGAAATTGCCTCTAAAATTTCAAGTTCTTCATTTAATTCTCTTTTTTGATAACTAAGTAAAACTATCACCCCTATTAGGTTTTGCAGATGAAATACCGGCACAACAACTCTCATAATAGACTGCTTAAAAGGTTCAGCACCAATATATTCTTTCATGCAGTGAACAACTGAAATTTTTTTATCACTGATTGTATCGAAAGTTTGACTATCAAATGTTATCAGACCGCCTTGGGTTACATTTTTCCCGCCGTAAGTTTCCTCTATTCTAAATTTACCTTGCTCATTCGAGGCATAATAGGCTTTGAATGCTCCGAACATATTTGCCAATTCAGACAATACCGATTGCAGTATTTTAGAAATATCCATGGATTCTCGAATTGTATTGGAAACTTTGTTTATAAGAGCGATACGAATTGCTTGAGACTGAGCTTTTTGTTTAATATTTTCCAAATCCGCAATCTCTTCTTTTAGTTTATTGTAATCACTTTGAAGTTTTGAATATCTCTTTTTTTCAATAAACAGATTATTATTTGCACTCACATCAGAGAAGAAAAATATTGAATATCTTCCTCTTTTTTGAACAGTGAGGTCATAATAATACAACTTATTTTGACTATCTTGGTACGAAACATTTGCAAAAAAATTTTCGGGAGAAGACAGCGCATGCCAGATAGGAGAATAGTTTTCAATATTTTCACTATTAAGCGGACAGATATTGAAATTTAAATTATGAGAGAATTTCTTTAAATCAGTAAAATCAGCAAACCAACGTTTAAAGGTATAATTTTGATATACCACCTCTGAGAATTTATTTACTATAATTACAGCATCCCTAAACTGATTAAATATATCAAACTTCTTCATAGCAATATTATAAAAAAAATGATTACTTACGGCAAGTAAATGTAATGTTAAGAAATATAAAAGCATGCGCAAATTTTTTATAACGGATGTTTTAATATAAATATGGATAGTGTGTCAAAAAGTATACCATACAGTTATACATCCGCAAATGTCGGAATTATTAAACCACCTGATAAATTAGGCAGATGGAAACTTACTGATGCTGAACTGGAAGACAAATTTCACAAAATCGATAAAGATGTTACATCTCATCAGAAACACTACAGCTTTGAGGACAAGAAGAAAACACCTATCCTCGTGAAACTTCTGTTTTTTCTATGTGCGACAGCACTTGTTTGGCACGGAATAAAAAGAGGATTTAGAAAATAATTCAATTCAAAGCTATTTGCTGCTTAACTCATTTGCCAGCTTGAATAAATAATCTTCTCTTGCACCGCATTGAAGTCCAATCGGAATAAAGTTTTCTTTGTATTTTTCAACTGCATATCTGTCAGTCATGCCTGATATATAGTCTGTTACAACTCGCTCAATTTTGTCTTGCGGGCACATAGGTTTTAGCATTTCGCAATAATGATAAAACAATTCACGAATAACCCGACGGGCTTTTTTCTCCTCTAACTTCGCAGGGGAATCAATATAAACATTTTCAAACATCCATTTTCTGAGTTTTGTAGTATATGCCCAACCCTCTTCACTCATAGAAATTTTATCTTTACCCAAAGAATTACTAACAACCTCCATAATCATTTTATTCAGTCTTTTGCTTTGCACTGATGAAAAATAGTTTATGCAATCTTTAGGCAAATCTGATTCTGAAATAATACCTGCACGTATAGAATCTTCAATATCATGGTTAATATACGCAATCTTATCGGCAAGTTGGACTACCTGAGCTTCCGGAGTTTTCGGAACATAGCCCCAAGTGTGTGTTAATATCCCGTCAACGGTCTCTTGACACAAATTTAAATTTTCAAGAACATCAACAACTCTTACACTTTGAATATTATGATGAAACCCGCCTTCCACAAGTTCATTTAATACGCCTTCACCACAATGTCCAAATGGAGTATGCCCTAAATCATGCCCTAAGGCTATCGCTTCAGTTAAATCTTCATTCAAACAAAGTGAACGTGAGATTGTTCTTGCTATTTGAGAAACCTCAAGTGTATGCGTAAGTCTGGTTCTAAAATGATCATCAAAAGGTGATAAGAATACTTGAGTTTTATGCTTCAATCTTCTGAATGCCTTTGAATGCAATATTCTGTCTCTGTCTCGTTGAAAACAAGTCCTTATGGAACTTTCTTCCTCTTCTGTTTTTCTTCCTTTTGAATTGCGAGCTTTTGTAGCAATATCACACAATATACTAAATTCTCTTTCTTCTAAAGATTCTCTGATATTATCCACATCTTTAAACTGAGGCATAGTCGTAAATCCTTCCGTAAAATTTTAATTCTTCCTTGAAAAATTTTACCATATAAATAAGTTATGCCACTTCACCGTTTGTAGGATTTTTTTGCTTACGGCTAAGTCTATGTGCATCCAAAC
This sequence comes from uncultured bacterium, assembly GCA_900320675.1. Classification (GTDB taxonomy): domain Bacteria; phylum Cyanobacteriota; class Vampirovibrionia; order Gastranaerophilales; family Gastranaerophilaceae; genus UBA1221. The sequence goes on along the minus strand of ONTD01000081.1, from coordinate 11,698 downwards.
CGTCGCATACAACCTTAAACACGCCGCCCATAGCAGTACCGAATAAAAGTGATAAACCGCCGGAAATTAATTTAGTTGTACAAATAAAAGAAGTTCCTATTGTTCCTAAAATAGGGATGCCGGCAGTTAACAGTACTGAAATTTTTTCATCTTTATCAGAAGCATCTTCTAATCCGTAAGCAATCATACCGGCTGATGCCAATATCGTAAGAACATCCGTCGGAGCAGAACCCATCTGTAAATCTCTTACTTTATCAAAAAAGTCTACGGTTTCTGTCTCTAAAGCTTTATCAAATGAGCTTACCGCCTTACTTATACTTGTTTCCGCCTTTGATTTTTCCAATTCATACGGGGCAATTTTTTTGTAAATACCCAACATTTTTTGTAATTGCCCTGTCTCATTATTATCAAGCAAATCCGCTATTGCCTGAATAGTTGTTTCTTTTGCCTTAATATGTTTTTCTGCGGCTGCCTCGGATAATCCTTCAATTAACGGTCTTTCTTTTATTGCATTAAGCTCCCGAAGCATACTTTCTCTATTTGCCGCCAAACCCTCAGGATTATTCGTAAACCATTCAAGTTTCTTTATAATTGCCAAACCATCCTTGTCAGACGGAGAAAGTAAATTTTTTAATGTCTTGATTTGATTTGATATAAGTTTTGTTCTGTCCTTGTCGGTATATGATATCAAATTTCTGACTTTTGAAACATCTTCGGACAGAGATTTTTTATTACCTTTTATTTTTTCATCATAAATACAGGTTTGCCACATTTCTTTACGGCGGAATTTATTGTTTTTAAATTTATTTTCTTTTGTATAAAAATCTTTGAAACTTTCATCCCAAAATTTGCTGTAAAGTTCTTTTGTAGCATCTTTTATGTAATCATATCTGCTTTGCAATTCAGAATTCGATGTAAAATTATCCACTGCAGATTTTACCTTTTCACGGTACTGTTTTGCCAATTCCACTAATTCGCGTTTCTTATAAGTTTTTCCGTTATAAGTAATCAACTCATCAGGCTTATGAGCAAGGATTTTCTCATCCAGTTTATCAAATTCTTCAGCCATTTTGCTGAACCTTGATGTTGATTTATTGTATGCCTTAAACACAGTATTCCTTGCTAATTTTTCATAATAATCACTTATCCCTTTATGAATACGTGCAGTATATTTATTCCTGTCCATAAGATTTTTAAACAACACGTCTTTCAAGGATGAAAAATTATTGATACTCTGAGTTTTCGCTATTGTAGAATCAACTTTTCTGATAGATACTTCTAAAAACTCACTCAACCTTTCAGAACCCTTTGAAGTAGATTTTTCTAACTTTTGTTCCAAATATTTTTTCAAATTTTCTAAATATTTCTCTGTATTTTTAGGCAATCCTCTCATTAATAGAGTCATACCGCCGCCTACAAGCAATGCTGAACTTGCAACAGCTATGGCAAGTTTCCTTTTTCTATGACTTTTTTTTACTTCTTCTTTAGGCTGATTAGCTACATCTTGAGATTCATCCGACTTTTGATTTTCCTGTTTAACAAATTTATCCTCTGACGCCTCGGGTTGGGCAGGGGAAACTCCTGATACTACACCGCCATGAGTGCGTATATAATTTCTCAAAATATTTGTATCGGAAATATTTGTTTGCACAGAACTTGTCATAATCTACCTACAAGTATAATAAAACAAATAATCTTTTAAATTTGCTTTCAATTAAATAAGTTATTAAATTATGTAACAAACTCTAATTCCTATTTAATTCTTTGCAGATTTCATTTGCCGCTTCATCTGAAGATATTTTATCTGAAAGCAATTGCCCTACACCGGATAATCCTTCAATTTGAGAAGCTCTGGCTTCCTTGTCATAAAGGAGTTTTTCAATATTGTATGAAATATTATTCACATTTACACTATGTTCCAGAATTTCCGGCACAATAAATTTTCCGCTTATAATATTTGGCAGACACACCATATTAATACATCTTACCAGCAAATATATCCAATATAAGATAATAGGGCCTCTATAAGCTATTATCATCGGAGTTTCATACAACGCAGCCTCTAAAGCAACAGTACCAGAAGCCAGAATCAGAGCATCAGAAACACTTAACAGAGCCTGATTTTCCCCCTTGATTACCTTAAAATCAGTACCTTTAATGTATTTATCATATACATCATCCGCTAAATTCGGTGCATGTGAAATACAAAATTGAAGCTCCGGATGTTTTTTCTGTAAATCCTTTGCGGCTTTTATAAACACCGACGCCAAATTCTTTAATTCAAATTTTCTTGAACCGGGAAATATAGATACCAACTTTCTTGCAGGATCAAAGCCATGACTGATTAAAAATTCATCTCTGTCAACTTTTTTAGGAAGCTGTGATACCAGCGGATGTCCGCAATAATGTGTTTCTATCCCATAGCTTTCATACAATTCTTTTTCAAATGGGAATATACATAAAACTTTATCAATATTTTTTTTAATTACATTAATTCGCCACTTACGACTTGCCCAAACCTGAGGCGGTATATAATAAAATATCTTTATACCGGCTTTGTGCAAAAATTTTGAGACATTAAGATTAAATGCTCCGTAATCAACCAACAAAACCAAATCAGGTTTATAATCATTTACTATATAATCTACAACCCGTTTGCCAAGCATTACATGGTTAAATATAATAGCCGGAGATACTCCCATCGCACCCATCTTTTTTTGGTCCGAAAATAATTTTACACCCTCAGCACGTAAATTTTCCCCGCCTATACCTTCTATTCGGACATCTGAGTATTTAGCCTTTAATGCTCGGACTACACGACTGGCGTGGATGTCTCCTGAATATTCTCCGGTAATTATAAATATTTTTTTCATATTCTACACTGCCATAATTACAATATCATGCTTATCTGCATATTTAATAACATCTTCCTGATCAACAATTATTGTTTCATTTGCCTCAACCGCCAACAAACTTGCTTTGTAACGATTCATAGTTTTTAATGTCCTCAATCCGACAGCAGGGATATCAAATCTCTTATCCTGTTTTGGTTTAGCAACTTTAACAACAACTGCACCGCTTTTAGCCAGCTTTGAACCTCGTTTTATACACACATCCGTGCCTTCAATCGCTTCTACTGCCATTGCCATTTTATCTTTTATGACAACTGATTGTCCTACATCAACTTTGCCCATTTCTTTTGCCAGCCAAAATCCGTAGTTTACATCATCCATTTGCTCTTTTGTAGGTTTATGTTTTCCGAGAACACCTGCCGGAATCATCAGATTTTTTATAAATATGGTTTGATCAAGTACGTTAACCCCTTTTGCTTCAAACTCATTTACTATCATCGTCATAACTTCATCATCATTCAATCTTGATGCCGCTTTTAACAACTCAATAGCTCTTGCATCAAATTTATGGATTTGCAGCAGCACACGTTTATGAACTTTACCCAAAAAAGTAACTTGCTTTAATCCCTCACCCATTATGATTTTTTCAATTTTTTTAATTTCTCCCGGATGGCAAGAGTACACCTTTGAACAGTATTTCTTTAACATTGACACATTATCTTTAGCCAACGATATACAAACCACTTCAAATCCGTTTTCTTTTGCATACTGAGCCATCTTTACAGGCAATATTCCATCGCCAGCCATTAATCCTTGTTTATGTTCTAATTCTATAGACACTTCTATATTCCTCTTTTCTGTTACAATTTTTTTCTTAACTTTAGAATTTCATCCACCTGAAATTCATTCAAAACTTTTGCCCCGCCCAAAATTCTTGTATTTAAGACAACTTGAGCATACGATTCTGCCAGAGTTAATTTTAAGAAAGCATCGTGTATAGTTTTATCTCCGACAATAAATCCATGATTAGCCATTAATACAGCATTATATTCTTTAAAATATTTTGAAGTTTTCTCCACTAAATCCACAGACGAAGGAAGACCGTATTCTGCCAGCGGGATTTTACCGAAGTAAAATACATTTTCAGCCATTATCGGCTCATCCAAAGCTATTCCGGCAGAAGCAAAAGAACTCAAATAAGGGCTGTGCATATGAATAATATAATTTACATCAGGTCTCATTTTATAAAATTCACAATGCAGCAACTTCTCACTTGATGGCTTTTTAACTCCTTCAACAATTTTACCTGATAAATCAATTATTGAAAAATCATCTTCACTCAAATACCCGTTTGCTGAACCGGATGAAGTTATGATTACATTCTCTCCGTATCTTGCGGAAATATTACCGGATACCCCCGGCGTTAAGTTCTTTCCCTCAGCGAGCCTTCCATATTCAATTATTTCTTTTTTTATCTCTTTTACTGATTTCATTTTATAATTGCTCTTTATCCGGATCCTCAATATTTATAACTTGTGCATTAGTTCTTCTGATTTTACGAGGCTGCCCTGAAGGGAATACAACCGGTTCAACTCTGTCGGTAGTATTCTTTGTCAACTTTTCAGGATTTTTTATAACCATTTTCTTGTAATCTACTCTTGAACCTTTTAAATCCAAAGCAGTCGACAAATAAACATAACTTCTTTCACGAATAAAATCATAACCCAGTGAAAGTTTTAAATCATCAGGTCCTATTGAAAAATACAAGCCATTTTCCTGAAATTTTTTGTGGTTCGGCGCATCATTTGATAAAGCTGAAGACATTAACCAAGATACGGTTAACCACTTATTCAAACGGAAAGTTTCTCTCAATACCAAATTTGAACGTCCAAGTCTGTAGATATCGGCTTTTCTTATAGGAGTATTATCTTCTTTACCTGCAAGAAAATACATTATATCCTGCGACCAACGCTTATATTGAGTATGCAAACGAGGACCTGTTCTTGCAATAAACTGCGTATCTCCCGTACCATATATTGCTGCACTACCTTGCAATACCCAACTCAAATTAAAAATACTGTGCGTATCATCATTACGATAACTGAATAAATTCTGCGATATTTCTGCCATGTATTTTAAACGTGTAGTGCCAAGAGTACTGCGCCCGAGTTTTTCACCTTTTCTGTTATAATCAGATTCCTGAATATAACCGGCAGCAACTCTCTGTCTAAACCTTGCATTTCTGCCCAAACCTAAGGTGTTTGGAATAATATATGAATCGCGATAAACAGCTTCTGCTCTGTACTTAGACAAGCCGCTGCCCATCCACCATTCATCAAGATAAGAATTTACACCGTATTGTAAGTAAAAATTATCATCTAAATCTTGACGACCTCTCAATACAAACATATCATTTGCCGAACCGTAAAATGCCTCTGTATAGTTTGTTCCGCTTCTGTATTTTAATCCGGCACCGAGTCCGAATTTATCCTTATAGTTTAAGAAAGGAATAAACTTCATAGTAGCACCGTTTGGAATATCAAATACAAACCCCGGACCGGCAAACATACCTATACGAGGAATTGTCCCGATTTCAGGATAATTAGCTTCAAAATATTCATGATCTTTATTTGTATGTGCGGTAAATGAACCCCAACGAGTTATATAATTATCCTTATAGTAAATATCCGCATCTTTTACCGTTATTACGTCATGATTTTTCTTTGCAGTAACATATATTTCTTTTGCTTTTACATTTATATCTAAACCGTTTTTAGAAATTGATGAACGGTCATCCGGCGGTATTTCATAATTTTCCAGCCTTCTGCCGGCCATTGAGGATCTTAATCTCAATTTATAATGTTTATCCCCAACCAGCGAACCATCATGCAATTCTATCGTATCTTCCGAAGCTACAACATCTTTGGCATTAATTGCCAAATTCATCTTATCGGCTTTCATATTTGTAACTATTGATGACTCGTCATTCATATTAATCATCACATAATCACCGTATATCGTATCGCCATTTCTGGTAATTGCAACATTATCATATGCTTTAATAATATTACTTTCAGTATTATAAGTTAATCTGTCGGCCTTTATGGTAACTCCCTGCGGCGGGAATTTCATTATTGGATGACCTGTCGCTTCCAACTCAGAAGTTTCGTCATCATAATTCAATTTGTCGCAATCCAAAATCATATCTTTTTGAGCAACAATCTCTCTTACCCCGCCGGCTAAAGCTGTCTCGCCATCAACGGAAGCTTTCTCGCCATCTTGTGATAATTCTGCGTTTTCAGAATCTGTTTCATCTTCACCAGCCGATTTCTTTGATTTCGACTTTTTAAATTTTGTAAAAAAGTTTTTAAACTTATCAAATCCGGAAACTCTTACTTCATTTCCGTCCTCATCAACATATACCTTTCTTAAGCTGCGGTTTTTAAGTTCATCTAAATCTTCTTCACTTATATCCTCAACAGCTTTATTGTATTGCTCTTGGTATTTTTGAAGTTCTTCCTGATAACGTTTCTGAGCCTGAATTTGTTCTTCATGTTCTTTAATTTTGTAGTGGTTTTGCAGCTTTATACGATATTTCTTAAATAAAGGCATCCCTCTTAATTGTCTTGTACCAAAGCCGCTATCTATCGTATAATCATTATATGAAGCCTCTTCCGTTTCGCTTGAAAACGCAGTATCAGGATTAGAAATTTTTCCTGTTTCAAAAAATTCCTGCTCCATCTCTTCAAGCGGCTCACCGTCATAAAACCCGCCGGTTCTAATCATTTCAGCCTGCGCTTGAATTCCAACTAACATTAAAGATATTAATGATATTAAAGCTAACTTCTTCACAACATTTCCTTTATTATATGTAATTCATAGGATTATTAGGTCTGCCGTTTACACGAACCTCAAAATGGCAATGAGGTCCGGTGCTATATCCTGTAGTACCTTCAGAACCTATAACTTGACCTTTACTAACACTCTGTCCGTTACCTACCTTAATTGCAGACAAATGAGCATACAATGTAGTTGTAGGATTTCCGTTTATGACTCCGTGGTCAATTATGACAACTTTACCATATCCGCCATACCAACCGGTATAAATAACTTTACCCGAATTTGATGCTCTGATACTACCGCCGTTTGGTCCTGCAATATCGACTCCGGAATGGAATGAACTGCTCTTAAATATAGGGTGTGTTCTCCATCCGAACGGCGACGTTATTCTTCCGCCTATCGGCTGCATAAATCCTGTTTTTGCTGCAACCACAGTGGAATGACTATATGCACTCAACATAGATTGTAAACTTGCAGATTGACGTTCCAATTCACGTTCAGAGCGTTCATACGCAACTCTGTCATTTTTCAACCGGCTTATCATACTCTGATTTTGAGCAATCTCTTGCTGTATTGAGCGTTTTTGGAATTGAATTTCATTCATTGATGCCGCAAGCGTACGTTTTTGGGCTGCAATATCGGCTTTAATCTTTGCAAGTTTTGCTGCTCTCTCTTTTAAAGCAATCATATTGTTGTAATCATTTTTTATAATTACACGCTCAAAATATACCGCATCAAGCATACTATTTAAGTCTTTTGCTTTGAATATCAAATCAAACATTCCAATGCGCTGAGCCTTATATACTTGACGAATACGTTCTTTCATCTTGCGTTCTGTAGAGCTGAATTCGGCAGATGCTTGATTAAACTTTCTCTCCATATCATCTAATTTTGCACTCATAGATGAATATTTGCTTTCAGATTCGGCAAGATTAGACTTCGCAGTTTCTAATCTCTGCTGATTTCTGACGAGCTTGCTTTTTTCTTGCTGTTCTTTTACTTTTAGGGTTTTTATCTTTTCCCTTGTATTTTTCATTTGATTTTGATTTGACTGTAATTTTTGTTTTATTGACGCCTTACTTTGGGCAGCATAAGAAGTCTGCGGTATCGATATACAAACCGTTATCGCTAAAATGAAATATATACATATGTACCTAATCAGTCTTCTTATTTGCACTTTTATACCTATTTAAAAACTAACGGCAGCATCATTAAACCTACTGTCCACGCAATAAAAGTTACACCTATTATTGCGACTATAGCTTTTTGATTTTTTCTGAAAAATTCCATATTTTCCCCTTATACTTTACTTATAGTATCATACTATAAACATAGTTCAAAGTCCAAAAATTTACAATTTAATTTGCAAATTATCAAAATATAATGTAATATTAACTGTATGGAACTAAGATTTACCGATGAAAATTTTGATATAAAAAATCTTACTAAAAGTGAACTGAGCGGGATAAATCAATTTTTACTCGATAACAACAAAAAACAGTTAGAAAGCCTTTTAGAATTTTACAATAATCAAACCCCATTACTGTTGGTTAACGGATTTTTAGGGACCGGAAAAACACAGATAGTAAATCACTCATTGAAATTCTTAGCTCAAAATGCTGTTGTACTTGAGTATAACTGTTTTGAAACAACCATTTTGGACGATATTTTGCTATCATTTTTTGAGGATTTTAAAGAGCTAACGGCAAAAGGGATAATCTCCCAGCCTAAAACTAAATCTGAAAATTTCAACCAAAAAATAGCAACCTACTTTGATTCGGTAAATTTACCAATCATAATAATTATCAATTCTCTTGAGAGTGTTCTAAAGAATAACAAACAAGAAATATTGGATTTTATTTTTTACATATCATCAAAAAGTAATATTAAAACTATCATTATTTCCAGAAAATTTGATTATGAGGACTTTACCGACAAAATAAAATACGACAGAATTACAATACTGGCACTAGAAAAAAGTATTTTTGAAAAATACCTTCGTTCAGAAGGAATAAAAATGATAGGTCCTGTCTCGGATGAATTATATAAACACACCAGAGGATATTTTTTATACACAGAATTGACAACAAAAATTATTAATGCACATAAATTATCACTTATTGATTTTATAGACGGCTATACCAAGAGTTTTCTCACATATAATGATTTTATATTCAGAGAAGCCCTCGCATTTGTCGATCCCTCAAGCGGTCATTTATTCAGACTGCTTACCGTTTTAAGACATCCTATCAGCACAAAGCTGCTGGAAACCATAAATTTATACGACGAAAATAAAGTCCAATTTTTTGTAGACAATCTACTTTTATGCAAAGAAAAAAATATGATATATCTTCAAGATTATTATAAGGAGATTTCACAAAATTCAATACCGGAAAATGTCGCCGTTAAACTACATAAATCTTGCGTAGAATTATACTCAACGCAATTACCTCTAAAACCGTTCGAGAGAGATTTATTAATTTCCCGCCATACAATGAGGGCAGAAATTGAGTATCATACAATGTTCTTACCTAAAAAGCCAATGCTTGTGAAACAAATGGAAGCAGCGGCAATTGAGGCTATAGAATATGCCGCGGATTTAAAAACAAACTATGAAGACATTCCTAAATCCGAGGATATTCCTATCCAACCGGATATAAAAATTGAAGAATCGGAAACAAAAGAGGAAAAGCTAAAGAAAATTTCTTTCATCTTTGATACGGAAGAAGAAGAAAAAAGTATAATGGACGGAATAGCCAGCTCCATTAACCAATTTATAGATTATTCAAACAAAATTCTTACCCCTGAAGAAACTCGTTTGCCGTTTATGGAGTTGATGAATTGTGCAAACAGAGAGGAAAAAGCTTTTAACTATCAGAAAGCACTTGCGTTTTATCAACTTGCTTTAACAATGAAAGATGATGATAATTACGCCCTTATGATTTCAAGAATCTACGTTAAAACCGCAAAATGCTATGAAAAATTGTCTGATTGGTATAATGCTCTAAAATACTATGATATGGCACTTGAAAATTACTACCAAAGTGGAGACATCGAAAAAATAAACGAAATGAGACTTGCTGTCGCGAATATATTTTATAACACCTATAAACACGAAAAAGCGGAAAGCCTTCTTAACGAAATATTAAAACCGGAAGAAGGGGTATCTAATGAACTTAAAATTAAAGCTCATCTTGCTCTTGCACTTATAAAAAATGACAATATTAAAGATGTATATAACCACTATAAAGCTGCATTCACTATATCTGATCCGACCGTAAATAATAAAGTTTTGGCAGAACTTTATTACAAATTTGCAGCGATATGCGATGAACTTTCGGAAACGGAAACCGCAGTCAAGTTATACAAAAAATGTCTCGATATTCCAATAAAAGATAATCAATATACAACATCTGCAATGATGAATTTAGCCGTTATTTATGATGAAACAGGGGCAACAGATTTGGCTATAAAATACTATAATGACAGCTTAAATACAGACGAAAGCGATAAAAACTTAATAGGAATATATGAAGCTGCACTAAGACTTGCAAATATTTATAAACATAAAAACCCTGATATGGCACTTGAATACTACAGAAGGGCTATGAACGCAGCAAAAGAACTTTCGGAACCGTATTATATTATGAGCGTAAACATCGAATACGGAGATTTCTGCGCAGATAAAAAAGATTTTTCTAAAGCTTTAAGAGCCTATATAAGAGCATTTACCAGAACTAAACATAAAACTCTTGAAGAATATAAACCAAAAATTGAACAGCGTCTAAAAGACTTGAAATTAAGATTAGGTGATGAAGAATTTAAACGACTGGAAAATGAGGTCATTAAAAATGGATAAAGCCGAATTTAATGAATACATGAAAATATTCTTAGAGAAAAATTCTAAGCTGAACCTTATATCTAAAAATGACGAAAAATTTTTATGGGAAAAACATATTTTAGATAGCCTCTCATTTGAAAAATTTTTGGATAAGTACAATATAAAAAATTTAGAAGGTAAAAAATTATTAGATATAGGAACAGGCGGCGGATTTCCGTCTATACCGCTTGCTATTAAATATCCCGATATGGAAGTATATGCATTGGATAGTATAGGAAAAAAAATTAATGCAATCTCAGAAATAAAAGAAACCCTTTTCATCAATAACCTAAACCCGATTTGTGAAAGGGCTGAAAATCTTAAAAATATAAAATTTGACTTTATCACATCAAGAGCGGTTGCCGCATTAAAAATACTTATACCATATGCCATCCCGCTATTAAAAGATAACGGATATTTTGTTGCATACAAATCCCGAAAAGCACAGCAAGAAATTGAAGAGGCTAGAGACATAATTAAAAAATATAACGCCAAAATTTCAGACATAATAAACTACAATATCTCAGCTGAAGATACCTATGAAAGAAATCTTGTGATTATACAAAAAATAAACCACTCTTAATTAATACTATAATTGATAAAAGAAAGACTACGCCTGAATATCTAACTTTTTCCCCAGATTAGGGTTATTATTTTTAATCTCAATAGCTTGTTGTTTTATGGCTCTTGCCTGATTAGCGACTTTAAAATCTTGTTCCGACGGATCATCCGGAGCCATAGCCGAATTTATAACCACATTTGCATGATCAATTGTTTCCTGCGGATTTTCCTTATTTAAGGTCGGCATTTTAATCGGTACATGCCCGCCAACAGGAATACCTTCGGAATTCCTCTCAATAACAATATCGCCGGCAAAGCTGCCTGCAGCACGCTTATGTGCCATTTCATGTGCATAAATTTCGTTGTAATTCTTATCAATCAACGCTCTGCGTTGTTCTGCAACCATACTTGCAATAAGACTGCTATTTGCCAAACTTACATTCATTATCTACACACTCCTTAATTGTAAAATTATTATACTACTCTTGTAACATTTTTGCAAGTCTTTCTATATTTTTGTAAAAAACAATTTCAAAATCCTCAAAAATTTGTCAAGCTTTTTTAT
>ONTD01000013.1 GCA_900320675.1 uncultured bacterium | reverse complement strand
GATTCAGACCGGTAAACAGAGAAGATGTCGACAAATTAAAAATTTCGGTATCTCTTTTGACACCGCCAAAAAGAATGGGCTTTACGTCCGAAGAAGATTTGCTGAACAGATTAACCCCAAATCTTGACGGATTAATTATAAAAGACGGTGATAAGCAAGCAGTATTTTTACCTTCTGTTTGGGAACAAATCCCTGATAAGCGCGAATTTTTAAAGGCTTTGAAAGTTAAAGCCGGCTTAAATCCTGAGCATTTTTCTCAGACATTTGAAGCTTATACATTTGAAGCTATTTATATTAAAGAAGAATAGTGTCATTAATTTATTGCAGAAACACTCTTTTCGTGCTATTATCCACTTTGAGATAATATACTTAAAGGAGTAATTTTGAGATGGTTATAAATTTTGAAAACGGGGTTCCGTTTGATCCGGGGTTTGTAGGGCATATTTCCGCAATATTACCAAATATTCAATACGTTTATACAGAGCTTGATAAATACAGAAATTTCGGACAGAAAAGAAATCAATTTAAAATGATTTTTCCGAAAATTGAAGAGTTAGTAAATAATTATGTAGGTTTTTATGCAGGCTGCATTTTGTGGGCAAAGATTATCCAAAATATGGATAAGCCTATTACCAATAACTTTTGTTACGGCGGTAAATATGATGAAGATGAAACACTTAGTGAGGTTAAATTTTTAAAAGAGTATTTATCCGTATTACCAAAAGATGTAAAATATTATATCGGAAGAGAATACACCGTAAATCCTGCAGATTTTAAAATTCTTGATTTGTACGAGGAATTTTTAAAGATTAATGAAGGATTTATAAATACCGAAAAAACATCAGATTTAAAAATTCCTGAAAATTTTCATACTATAGATGAGGATAAAATTATTTTAGAAAAAATTGAACAAGTAATTGATTCCGGTAAATTATTTGAACTAAAAGAGCTGGTAAAATGACAGATATAAAAACAAAATTATATCAGATGTTTATATTGGGTACGGAAGGTGGAGAATACTTTCACGCACTTAAAAACGGGTTAGGCGGAGTAATATTTTTTACAAAAGATATTTCTTCTGTCGAACAATTTAAAACTCTTGTAAAAGACGTTAAATCAAATTCACTTATTTCACCGTTTTTGTCAATAGATCAAGAAGGCGGACGAGTTGAAAGAACAGAAAACATCCATAACGGGAAAAAATATTTATCCCAAAAATTTGCTTATGAAAAAGGAGAAAATTTTTTAAAAACTCAAACTGCCTGCATTGCAAAAGAACTAAAATCCTATGGAATAAACTTAAATTTTGCACCATGTATAGATGTGAACACAAATCCAAATAACCCAATAATAGGGGAAAGGGCGTTTTCAAATAAAACAGAGGATGTAATAAAGGGTGAAAAAATTGTTACAGAGACATATCGAGATAACGGAATTATTCCGTGCGTAAAACATTTTCCGGGACATGGAGATGCCGGCTCAGACAGCCACCTGACTTTACCCGTAATTGCTATGGATTTTGCGGAACTCAAAAAATATCACATTGCCCCATTCGAAGCAGCCATAAAGAATAATATTGAAATGATTATGGTTGCGCACCTTTATGTTCCTTATTTTGAAGAAAAAATAATCCCTACATCCCTCAGCAAAAATGCTATCGGATATTTGAGAAATACTTTAGGCTACAATGGCATAATAATTTCAGATGATATGGTAATGAAAGGAGTTGCAAAATTTGGTGATATTGAAGCCTGCGAAATGGGAATCAGAGCGGGACTTAATATGTTTATATACAGAAACTCCGATAAAAAAACTATTAATATTATTGAAACTATTGCCAAAAAAGCAGAAAGTGATATAGAATTAAGAAGTAATATTGAAAAATCCTATGAACTTATATTAAAATTAAAACAGGAGAAAAGAATATAATGGTAACTATGGAAAAAACAAAGACCGTATTAAAAATTGAACGTCTGGCACATAACAGATTTGTTCCTGAATACAAAACAGAAGGTGCTGCCGGTATGGATTTATGTGCAGCAATAAGTGAACCTGTTGAATTAAAACCATTAGAAAGAACTCTCATTCCTACAGGTTTGAAAATTGAATTAGAACACGGCTATGAAGCTCAAATAAGACCACGTTCAGGTATGTCAATAAAACATGGAATTACTCTGATAAATTGCGTAGGAACGATTGACGAAGACTATAGAGGGGAAGTTTGCATTCCTGTTGTAAACATTTCCAATGAAACATACACAATTCAACCTGATGAAAGAGTTGCTCAAATGATTATTGCACGTGTTGAACAAGCTCAAATTGAAGTAGTAACTGAATTAAGTGAAACTTCAAGAGGCGAAGGCGGTTTCGGTTCAACCGGTAAATAGATTTTAAGGAGTTAAGAATGCTTAAAGTAGAAAAAAGGACTATCCCACATTATCCTAAAAACTTTGTAAGAGCGATATTATTGTGCTGGATTTTAGGAATTTTTGGTATACACAGATTTTATACAGGATATAAACGTATAGGATTTATCCAGCTAATTACGCTTGGCGGTTTTGGCATTTGGTGGTTAATTGATTTGGTTTCAATGTGCTTTAACAGTTATAAGGACAAATACGGAACAGAATTAGAAGAATACAACGGTTATTTGGCATCACTGATTTTATCCGGAACAGTAATCCTCATGCTTTCTGTATTTATTCTTTCTATTCCTGTCGCACTTGAAAAATGGTATAGTTAAAGTATTTTTTTATATAAATTTATGATATAATCCCAATATGGAAAATAGGAAGAAAATTAAAATCGGACTTATCGGTCTCGGTACTGTCGGCTCAGGAGTCTACAAGACACTCCGAGATTCCGACTTTGTTGAAATCATCAAGATTGCCGTCAAGAATATTAATAAGCCGCGCAATATAGAAGGACTTGATACTTCAATATTAACAGATAACGCATATGATGTTGTGAATTCCGATGCTGACATAGTTGTAGAATTAATTGGCGGAGTTGAACCTGCATTTGATTTAATCAAAACAGCAATAAAAAACGGGAAACATATTGTTACCGCAAACAAAGAATTACTCGCAAAATGCGGAGAAGAGTTGTTTAATTTTGCGGAAGAACATAACAAGGTTGTACTGTATGAAGCTGCTATCGCCGGCGGTATCCCAATTATTATGCCTATAAAAACAATTCTTGCCGGAAACAGAATTAACCATATTGAAGCAATTTTGAACGGTACAACAAATTATATTTTGACTAAAATGGATTCTGACGGAGCTTCTTATGAGGAAGTTCTAAAAGAAGCACAAGAGCTGGGTTACGCAGAAACTAATCCGACAGGGGATGTGGAAGGATTTGATGCAGCGTATAAAATTACTACACTTTCAACTTTGGCATTCCGTAAAAGAATTAAATTTGAAAACGTGTACAGAGAAGGTATTACGCAAGTTCGTGCCGAGGATATGAAAACAGCGAACGAACTTGGTTACAAAATAAAACTTATAGCATCCGCGGATTTACGAAATGACGGGAAAGCTGATGTAAGAGTGCATCCAATGCTTGTTTCAAAAGATTCAACCTTGTCGCATATTAATTACGTAAAAAATGCGGTTAGCCTAAAAGGGCATCCTGTCGGACATATTACTTTATCAGGTCCGGGAGCGGGAGAATTTCCAACGGCAAGCTCTGTTATCGGAGACATCCTTGCGATTTCTGCCGAAATCGGAAAAACTGACTACTTGCTGCCTATGATGAGATGTAATCACCACGAAACCGCACAGATGATTGATATCCTTGATACTGAAAATAAATATTATATGTCCCTAAATGCAACAAATAAAATGGGAGTTATCGGAACTGTCGGAAAAATTTGTGAAGATAACAACATCAGTGTTGCCTGCATTCTTCAACGCGGATTGAAAGAAAATAATACAGCAGATATTACCGTGATAACCGAATTGTGCAAGGAATTTGATATCCGTAAGGCAATTTCTCAGTTTGAACAAAGTGAATGTATAAACAAAGTAAACAGTTTAATCAGAGTTCAAAACAGTTAATTACTAAGATGCATAAATCTATATAGCGAAAAATAATTTATTTATAAATATTTACCAAAAAAGTTTATTTGTTATATAATCACTTCAAAGGGGGATTAACATGAATATAGATTGGAGTAATTTAGGTTTTGGATATATGCAAACAGAATACCGTTACGTCTCTAATTATAAAGACGGGAAATGGGATGACGGTGAATTAACAAAAGATTCTAACGTTGTATTAAATGAGAGTGCCGGAGTTTTACAATACGCTCAAACTTGTTTTGAGGGGATGAAAGCGTACAGAACAGAGGACGGCAGAGTAGTTTGTTTCCGACCTGATTTAAATGCACAAAGAATGGTTGAGTCATGTAAAAGACTTGAAATGCCGGTATTTCCGGAAGACAGATTTATTGATGCAGTAAAACAAGTCGTAAAGAAAAACATAGATTTTGTTCCCCCATACGGTTCAGGTGCAACTTTATACATAAGACCTTACATGTTTGGTACAAATCCGGTTATGGGTGTAAAACCTGCGGACGAATATCAATTTAGGATTTTTGTATCACCAGTAGGTCCGTATTTTAAAGGCGGAATTAAGCCAATAACGTTAAGAGTACCTGATTTTGACAGAGCAGCACCTCTTGGTACAGGACATGTTAAGGCAGGTTTGAATTATGCGATGAGTTTACACGCAATTGTTGATGCTCATAATCAAGGATATAATGAAAACATGTATCTTGATTCCGCTACCCGTACAAAAGTTGAAGAAACAGGCGGAGCAAATATTATTTTTGTAACCAAGGATAACAAGGTAATTACCCCTAAATCAGGCACGATTTTGCCGTCAATTACAAGACGTTCTTTGATGTATGTTGCAAAACATTATCTTGGACTTGAAGCGGAAGAAAGAGAAATAAAAATAGAAGAAATAGGCAACTTCAAAGAATGTGCATTATGCGGAACAGCCGCAGTTCTTTCTCCTGTAGGCAAAGTCGTTGACCACGGAAAAATTACGGAATTCCCGTCCGGCATGGAAAAAGCAGGTGAAATTACTCAAAAGCTCTATGATACATTAACCGGTATTCAGATGGGCAGAATAGAAGCTCCTGAAGGGTGGATTTACGAAATAGAGCCTGTTAAAGCTGCGGTATAAAGTTTAATCACATAATAACTTCTTTGTTAAAAGTAATTAATTAAGATAAAAACATCTTACTTCTTTGTTGTTTAATATCTTTAATTTGGGCTTCATAATCTTTGGAAGTTAAATCCCCAACGGCTTTATATACTTTTAAAATTGCAGTTTGAATATTTTCATGATTCATATTAATCATATCTGCTGCCATTTCTTCGTTTGACAAAGCAAGCCTTGTCATATCCCGAAATCCGCTTGATGCCATTTCTAAAGCCAAAGGATTTGAACTTGCTGCTTTAAATATTGCCTGAGAAATTAGCATTGGCATATGTGAAATCATTGCTGCAGCTTCATCATGCCTGTCCGGAGTTGTAAATAAAGGATTTGCTCCGAGTTTCTCTATTATACTTACCAAAGTTTTTACTTTATCCTCAGAGGTATTTTTAAATGGCGTTAATACCCAAGTTGCCCCCTTAAACATCCCCTCGAAAGAATTTTCAAATCCTTTATGTTCAGTTCCTGCCATAGGATGAGAAGGAATAAATACGTATGGTCTTTCCTTTTCTGTTACAAATTTTTTTAAGCTGCAAACATCCGTAACTATTGTATCGGAATTTAAAATTCCCTCAAGCTTTTCAAGAATTTCAAGGGTTTTATTCATAGCTGAACAAACAAAAACTATGCTGCAATCTTTTAGTGTCTCGTAATTTTTATAAATATGTTCACCGTTTTGGGACTGCGAAATTCCGACAACATCGTATCCAAGTTTTTTTAAATCTTTAAAAATTGAACCGCCTATTAAACCTAAACCTATAACTCCGATTTTTGTCATAAAATTACCTCGTATATACTCTCGGTAAACGAACTTTTAAACGGCATGTTAATTCATAGTTAATAGTACCGAGAATTTTTGCCCAATTATCAATAGAATTTTCTTCATCTAAAAGGGTAATAACATCCCCTAATTCAGCCTTAACACCCGTGATATCAAACATCATCTGGTCCATGGTAATATTACCGACTTGCGGAACTTTTTGGCCGTTCAAAATGCCATATATCTTGTTTGATAATCCTCTTGAAACACCGTCAGCATACCCTATCGGAATAGTTGCAATTCTGCGGTCTCCTTTAGCTCTATACGTATGTCCATAGCTTATTCCCGCACCGTCATGAGCAGTATGAATGTGAACTATTCTGCCTTTTAGTGATAATACTTGCTTTAAATCAGGTCTAAACCCTTCATTATCCGGCGGAAAATCAGGATACAGACCGTATAATGCTATACCGACTCTTCGCATATTTGATTTTGGAATATTATAGCACATTGTACCTACTGTATTTTGGATATGAAGCAGTAATCCGGCGGTATCAATATTATTTATAATATTATTCCATCTGTCTATCTGTACTTGCGTTTCATTACGTTCTTCAGCCGCTGCAAGATGAGTAAAAATACCTCTAAAATCCAAAAAGTCGCATCTTTGAACTTTTTTAATAAATTCAACCGCCTCATCATAACCAATACCTATTCTGTTCATGCCCGTATCAATTTTTACATGAATTTTCGGTTTTTTACCTGTCCTTAAAAATGCTTGTTTACATGCATCTATATGTGCATCAGAAAATATAGGAATTGCAATATCTTCTTGTATAGCTGTTTCAATAGCCCAAACTGGAACCGCTCCCAGTACCAAAATTTCAGCATTTATTTTGGCATTTCTTAAGTCAACTCCTTCATCAATTGAGGCAACCCCAAGCATATCAAATCCGGATGCCAAAAGTGTCGGGGCAAGCATTACCGAACCGTGTCCGTATGAATCAGCTTTAACCACCGCCAACAATTTTGTATCAGACGGAACATTTTTTCTTATTTCTTTTGCATTATGTGCAAGATTGCCTATATTTATTTCAACCCAAGAATCTCTGTGTATATTAACATTTGTCTGTCTAACATTTCTCATAGTGTATTTATTATACCACTTATAAACAATATGAGCAAATTTATAGCAACAAATAACCCGCCGGTAATAGGCGGGTTATATTAAGCTAATTTTTAAACTATTCAATTAAACGTTAGCTAATTCTTTAGCTCTTTCAAGTTGTAATGTTCTTGTTGTGATATCACATACACTTGAAGGTCCAAAGTATTGAATAGCTCCAGGGAATAAATATCTGTCATTCATTGCCCAGTCTTCTCTGTTATCACTTAATTGTTTAAATACAGGTCCGTCAAGTTTAACTAATGCCTTTTGAATTACAGGTTTCATTTCACCGTGACGTTTTTCCATATTCATCATCATAGTAAGAGGAATACCCCCTGCAATCCACTCTGAAGCAGGTTTAGTAAGATTTCTTACAGAAGATAAATAACCTGTCAAACCATTATTAATAAGCGCAAATGCATTGTATCCCAATGAATAGCAATAATCTGCATCAAAGTTTGAAGGGAATGCACATCTGCCTTCATATCCAAAGAAGTGAGATTGTGCCGAGAATTTACCCACATACTGACCTTGAGATTTCATTTCTGAAAGTTTTGAAGAAATCATTTCAATCAATAATTTTTCAGTTTCAATCTTTGAAACCTGAACATTACCGTGAGGATCTCTATCTGCAAGCAATTGTGCTTTAATGCCTGCCGGAAGTGAGCTAAATACCGGTGCGTTAACATCGTCCAATCTTCTTTCAACAATTGCGAATTTATCATGCATACTTGTTGCAGCCAAGAAACTAGGATCGCTTTCCAGTTCTGCCATAATATCATTTAAGTTTGCAATCATAGATTTCATTTCAGGTATAAATTCAATCAAACCTTCCGGAACAATTGCAATACCGAAATTCTTACCGTTTGCGGCACGTCTTGCAATGATATCAGACATATAATTTACTATTGAATCTAAAGACATTTGTTTTTCTTCAACTTCTTCAGAAATCAAAGTAATGTTAGGCTGAGTTTGAAGAGCAGCTTCTAACGCTACGTGAGAAGCACTTCTACCCATAATTTTGATGAAGTGCCAATATTTTTTTGCTGAATTTGCATCTCTTTGGATGTTACCGATTAATTCGGCATAAGTTTTTGTAGCGGTATCAAATCCGAATGAAATTTCGATTTGTTCGTTCTTCAAGTCTCCGTCAATAGTTTTAGGACATCCGATAACTTGAATACCTGTATTGTTTTTAACAAACCATTCAGCCAATAATGCTGCATTTGTATTAGAATCATCCCCACCGATAATAACAACGGCAGAAATTCCCAATTTTTGACAAACTTTTAAAGATTCTTGGAATTGGTCTTCCGTTTCTAATTTTGTTCTGCCGGAACCGATAATATCAAAACCGCCGGTATTTCTGTACTGATTTATAAATTCATCAGTAAATTCGATATACTTGCCGTCAATAATACCGCTTGGTCCACCTAAAAATCCGTATAATTTATTTTCAGGATTTGCACTCTTTAATGCGTCATATAGACCTGCAATTACGTTATGTCCGCCCGGAGCCTGACCGCCTGAAAGAATTACACCTACATTTCTCGTCTGTGAGCTTGATGAAGAACCTGAAACTTTAAATGTTACAACAGGTTTTCCGTATGTGTTAGAAAATAAAGCTTTAATTTGTTCCTGATCTCTAACCGATTGAGTAGCAGAACCTTCAACCATTTCTAAGGAATTAATTCCTTGAGAAAGGCTTTGAGGAAGTTTCGGCTGATACTTTAATCTTTCTTCTTGTAATGGTGAAAGTTTTGTCATATTCTTCTTCCTTTTCTTTAATTGTACCTTTTACAGTAATTATCATAGCATAAATATATCCGCTTATAAAAATATTGTGCATAACTTTTAAAAAATCAATTATATTAGGATAAATGGGGTAATATTTTGACCACTTTACACGAGTGTAAAATTTATGTTATTCTAAGCACGATAAAATAGGAGAGGGATATGTTTGAAAATTTTATTCAAAAGCATTTAACCGGCAAAAATATAACATTTTTTGCAATTGCAGTATTGTTTATAATTCTTGTTATAAAAATGCAAGATATAGGAATAATGTTTTTTGCTTCATTTGTTTTGGCATGTTCTATGGAACCGCTGACAGATAAACTCAGTAAAAAATTTGGACGCAAAACCGCTGCTGCTATAGTTCTTGGCGGAGCATTATTGCTTATATGTATAGTGTTTATTCCTTTAATTATTATTGCAGGACAAGAAATAACTTATTTTGCTGTTTCATTTCCGCAATATATGGACACTATAAAAGATTTTATAAACGGGTTACCGCTAATACAAAGACCTAATATAAGCGAACTTGATATAGGCGGTGTAATTTCATCGGCATCAGGGATTACTTCTCAGATTATCGGAGAAACAATTAATTTCGGGAAAAATATAGGCTCGGGATTTGTATATTTTATTGCGTCATTATTGATAATTTATTATTTTATGGCCGATAAAGATAAGGTTAAAGAGACATGCCTAAAGATGTTTCCGCAAGAAATGAGAAAACGTACCGGAGAAATTTATGATACGATTTCTCAAAAAATCGGCGGATATGTTGTTGCTCAAATTACTACTATGACAGGTGTCGGAATTATAATGACAATAGGACTTATGATTTTGAGAGTGGATTATGCACTGTTATTGGGATTAATAACTTGTATCCTTGATATAATCCCTGTCGTAGGTCCGGCAATCGCTTTGGTGATATGCCTTATTGCGACATACAAAGCCGGATGGGGCATTGCAATTGGGGTTTTAGTTGTGTTTGCAATAGCACAACTTGCGGAAAATAATTTAATAAGACCGTATGTATTTGGAAAATTCTTAGATCTTCATCCGCTGATAATATACTTGTTTTTGTTTATTACCGCTAAATATCTTGGAGTAATCGGTGTTGTTTTTGCACCGGCAATTGCAGCAACAGCAGTGGTTTTAATAGAAGAAGTTTATATGAAAAATATTGAATAAAATCTATTTGTATTACTCATTTGTCTGAATTATTTACTCTGTTGTATTATTCAGATATAATAAGAATACAGGGGGAAAATATGGCAACTTGCATTGAATCAAAAAATGAACTTGAAAATGAATTATTTAAAAGTGTATATGATAAAACACCGGATTATATAAAAAATTTAAATTTAATGGATTTTTCAAACGAAGGTGAATTTACCTTTATACTAAAAAAAGAACACTTACAGCCTTATGATGAAAAATCTAATCCGGAAGGCTTAAATTTATACGAATGGTTTGATAATTATTCAAAAGAAGCAAAAGTTTCGACTGCAGGTATTCGCGGACCGCAAAATATTTTGTACCCTCAAGACACAAGATTTCCTATAAATCTTGTGGGGATAGTTCTTGCAACTTTAGCAAAAGCACTTGTAGCAAAAGAAAAATATCAGGGGAAAGAAATTCTAAAGGTTGCAGGAAGAGAAGTCCGTTATAATTCAGATTTATTTCTGGATGCAATCGCTCGCATACAAGCCGCTCAAGGAATAAAAACTTTAATTCCCCAAGGCGGAAAAACTATACCGATTTGGCTTGCATCATTTTTGGCATTTAAGTTAGATCTGGTAGGCGGAGAATATATTACTTCAAGCCATGGGATTTCCGTTAAAAACGCTACTAAAGATTTAAACTCTCAAGGTTCTCAGTATCTGCCTGAAGAATCTTTAGAATTTGTGGATAAAATTCAAGAAATATTTGATTTAACCGAAAAACACGGAAGTTATGAAATTAAAATAAGTGCAAAAAATAATCCTTTGATAGATGAGAAAATTATGTCAAAATTGGAAGATGGCGTATCTTTGTACGTTGATTACCTGAAATCCGGTGTGGCAAAGGATATAAATTTAAAACTTGTTAAAGATTTTGGCAGAAAAATAGCAATAGAAAATGTCGGTGGGTCGGCATACAGGACACTGTCAAGAGTACTGAATAAGTTGAATATTTCAGATAAATTTGTTTGGTTTAACATTGAAGAAGATTCGTTTTTTCACTCTATCGGGAAATACAATGTTACACCAAAAGGAGAAAAAGCCTTTTATGACTATTCGGTTGATGCAACGGTTCTTGCACATAAACCTAACGGCGAAAAATTTTTCCCTGTAATTGAAACATTACATTATGATGAAAAATTAAAAGATATGCCGCTTGGAACAGTAGTTTTAATTACGGATCCCGACCACGACAGGTTAACCATCACACAAACCGAAAGTATTTCAAGAATATCTTATTTGGAAGAAAACGGTATTGATTACGTAAAATTAAATAACGAAACCATATTAACTGTATTCACGGCAAATCAGGCATTCTTAATGTTGATGGATTTTTGGGCGAAACAATTAAAATCAGAGGGATTATGGAATAATCATCCCAGATTTATGATAAAAACAACTGCTTCTGCTTTGTCGTGGGATGAATGGGCTGCCGAACAAGGCGTTAAAGTTGTTAATGTTCCTGTCGGTTTTAAAGAAATTGCCAATATAATGAAAAAAGTTGAACTTCAAATAAAAAATAATCCTGATAAAGAAGTTATTGTAGATGACGTATTTGGTAATTCAATTAATTTAGGCAAAAATCCACGATTACTGTTTGGGGGCGAAGAATCCGGCGGGATGATTATGGGTACCGAAGACCTGATTAAATCATTCAGCGGACGTTGTGCTATCGCGATGAGAGAAAAAAGTGCAACAGAAGCAATCATAGTTGCATCCGCACTTGTTGCAAAATTGAATGAAAAACCTCTGTCCTCATATTTAAAAGAAATATTTGAAACTAACAAAATAACCGGAAGATACGACACTCGTGTAGATATTGCATACTATAACGAATCCGAACCGGATATTGAAAAATTAAAACTTGCTAAAATTGAAGGAGAAGGTAAAAGAACCGATAATGATTTGTTCTTCCTTTCAATGGCAATATCAGTCAGAGAAGGTAAAATGACAGTAGAAAACGTTAGGGAAATTCTCAACGATACCTTCAAAACTCTCAATTTTGACAACTTGAAGTCAATAAAATTCGTCGGAGACGGTACGTATTTTGAATTTAGCGACAAGTTTATTGAAATAAGACCTTCCGGTACAGATGCAAAAACAAAAGCATACGGCGGTGGTTCAAATAAGTCTGTATTAGAACAATACGCAAATGCCATGGGTAATTACGACGGCAAAATAACCGAACTTCACAAAAAATATATTTCTTCCGACCTATACGATAGATCAAAGGAAGACGCTCTTACATATTATTTGAAGTTTGTTGAAAAAGATGCGAATAATGAACCGTTTGTAATTCCTGAGTATAAATTTTAAAAATGAATGATTTAACAAAAGAAATATCAGGTTACAAAATATATTTGCAGCTTCTTGAAGAACGGCTGCTCACAAAATACTTTGAAAATCAAAAGGATTATATATTTTGCAAAAAAGGTTGTGCTGACTGTTGCAAACACGGAGAATATCCGACTACAAAAATTGAACTTCAGTATATAGCATTGGGATTTGTTCAGCTGCCGAAAGATTTACAGCAAGAAATTTTGATGAAAATTAATGAAATTGCTGAACGCAAAAGAAATTACACGGCAAAAGTTCCTTTCACATACGAATGTCCGTTTTTAGTAAATAATGTCTGTTGCTTGTACGACTATCGAATGATAATATGCCGTACTCACGGATTAATGTTTTTTATGGACAACAATGGGAAAAACGAAAACAAAATACCGGCATGCGTACATCTGGGTTTAAATTACAGTAATGTATACGATAAAGAAACTAATATGATTTCTTCTGATATGTGGCAAAAAACCGGAATTAAAAATCCGCCTCTAGCTTACAATATAAGTCAAAAAGTTTTACTAAATAACATTATGACAGAACCGTTAGGATTTGAATTTGGCGAAACAAAAGCTTTGATAGATTGGTTCTACGATGCCGATGTACAACTAAAATAACTAATTTCGTAACAACTTAACCACTTTATAACTTATTCACCTATTAACTCTAAAGTTACAATATAAACAGGCATGATATTTATAGCCCTGAAATTTTTGTTTGTTGTACAATATAACAAAAATAGGAATTAGGAGAATTAAAAATGTATTATAAAGGATTAATAAACAAATACAGAGAATTTTTACCGGTAGATGACAATACGCCGATAGTAACTTTAAACGAAGGAAACACCCCTTTAATAAAGGCTGACAATTTGGCAAAAAAAATCGGACTTAATGCGGAAATTTATCTGAAATTTGAGGGTTGCAATCCGACAGGAAGTTTTAAAGACCGCGGAATGACAATGGCCGTAACAAAGGCAAAAGAATCCGGTTCCGGTGCAATTATCTGTGCATCAACAGGAAACACTTCCGCATCAGCTGCCGCATACGGAGCAAGAGCCGGATTAAAAACTTTTGTATTAATTCCGGACGGATACATAGCTTTGGGCAAGCTTTCTCAGGCAATGATGTACGGTGCGGAAATCATTGCAATTCAAGGAAATTTTGATGAAGCATTAGATTTTGTCAGAAAAATTTCCGAACAATATCCGATTACACTTGTAAATTCTGTAAATCCATACAGAATAGAAGGTCAAAAAACAGGTGCATTTGAAATTTGTGAAGCACTTGGACAAGCACCTGATTACCATTTCATACCTGTCGGAAACGCCGGCAACATAACTGCATATTGGAAAGGTTATACTCAATGGTATAAGCTTGGTAAAATAAAAAATACCCCTAAGATGATGGGATTTGAGGCAGAAGGAGCTGCGGCAATAGTTAAGGGTGAACGAATTTTGCACCCTGAAACAATAGCAACTGCAATAAGAATAGGAAATCCGGCAAGTTGGGATAAAGCGGTTGCTGCTCGGGATGAAAGCAACGGTATGATAAACTTTGTAACTGATGAAGAAATTGTAAAAGCATATAAACTTCTTGCTTCAACCGAAGGTGTGCTTGCCGAACCGGCGAGTGCCGCATCAGTCGCAGGACTTATTAAAGTAAAAAATCAAGTAAAAGAAGGTTCTAAAATCGTATGTATTTTAACCGGTAACGG